>NZ_BAZI01000025.1 GCF_001310775.1 Stenotrophomonas pictorum JCM 9942 | reverse complement strand
CTCATCATCGATAATCAGAAGAGGCAGCTTCGTGACTCGCTTCCTGACCAAAGGAAGCTTCCGGTCGTCCAAGATGGGCATTGATTCCGAATCCTGAATCGATTGATCTGCCACATGGTTCTGGATCCATGTAAGCAATCGAGCTAGTACCGACTTGTTTTTCTTGACAACAAACAGCCACGGCCGTTGCTCTGGCGATATGGAAAGCTGCTTGGCTGCACGACCACCAAAATCACCGGCGTTGGCCCGCGTGGTGGCACAGTTGGGCTTGATGGACATATCGGTATCGATGAGACCAACACCCACTCGTCGCAATATACCACTTTCGTTAGTGGCTTCGTACCCAAGAAAACCTTCTTCCAATCGAATTTGCGTTTGCGAACGTAGATTGTTGTGCAGTCCAGCCAGGACAATGATCACCTTGTATTGAGCGTCCGCGGCCTTGCATACCAAACCGGTGTAGCTTGCTGTCTTGCCTGATTGCACATGACCAACAACAAGGCCGCGTCGGCTCCAACTTCCCGACCGGCTGGGATCCTCAAGCATTCCCAGGATCTTATCCGTCGACTTGTCAAGCTTGTCAGCTATATCCCAAGAGAGATCATTTTCGACGAGCTCGCGATAGCGCTGCCAATAGCGCCAATCCTTTTTCCTAGCAGCATCAAGCCATGGCTCATGCCCCGTATCGTCATTGAGGCTGATGTCCTCACCAATCCAGATGCTGAATCTGCGGATCAATTCGTCAGTCACACTGTCCCGATCAAGACCCACCGACCATTTTGGATTCAGCATCAGGGCAATGTCGATCTTCTCGTGGATCAACGCCGAAGTGATGCCACCCTTGTCCTCCTCCTCTTGAAGAAGCATCTGGACAAATCGAATCGTCTTGCTTTCATTTGAGTCGCTCATGCGTATCCCCGGTTACATTCCATTGATTTCAGCAGGCAGCCCATGGACCAGATCGGCATGCAAATCGAAAGGCTCGGTCTTCAACAGCTTCTTTTTGGCCATCTCCGGTGACATCCCGGATTTGAGCACCAAGGTTCGGTACAGCCCCAAGAGGATCTTCTTGACGGATTCATCCGCCTCCCCTGTAAAACCGCCTTTTGCATGCTCACCTGATTCGGCTGCCTCAAGCCAGATTCGTTGGACAGGAATGGTCTCCTCCAACACCCGGAGCAATACTTCGACCCGCTCCCCCAATCCTCCGCCTTCATCCAATAATGACTTTATTACCGGATGGTTCCGATCGACGCGATACCGGCGACCGGATGCGAGCTCTTTGGACATCCACACCGATGCCAGATCCTCGACTCTTCCCGTTGACGAGTTGGATTGGGCACGATGCAGGAATACCTTCCTGGCTCTGTCCCGGGCATCTTCTGCCAATCGGGTCAATTGTTCCCTGAGTATTACAGGGGGATGCGCAGAGGACTTGCGAACGTCGATTTTCCAGTCGGCGTCGGTACTGTTTGGAATATCCAGTCGGATACGTGCGAGCCGATGTGCTTCATCCTTGGACCAGGACCTTCCGCGCCCCAAACCGAGCCAGCTTCCTGCGACCAGAAGCCTACGCCCCCTGTAGACATAGAAGCCCTGCTGTGAGGACCACCCCTCCGGACCACCTGCATCGAGATATGCCTTTTCGCCAAGACGATCCTTGTGGGGCAACACGAATGTCTGGGCAGTAACCTTCCAGCTTCCGCTACCCATCGGAGCTTCAGGAGATCGCCATGTGGCGGCATTCGCAGACAGGAACGGGTCCCATGGCTTCAGCGGACGATCGTTGATAAACAGCTCGAACCGGCCTCCACTTTGATCGAGGAATCTGTGGAACACCATCGACAGATGTGCTTCCACCCTGTCCACCAGATCATGGAAGTCCTGTTCCTTGTACGCCGGAGAAACTATTCGATCCAGCACTTCCCATAGGACAACCGTTCCACTCTCCTTGGCCCCTGACTGGGCCAACTTGGATTCCGAGCCCTCGTGTGCCCCCTCCAAAAGATGCCAGTTGCCCTGCGGATCATTGGCAAGAACATCAAGATCCCATCGCAGACAACTGGCGCTGCCAGTCTTGGTGCTTCCAACGGTGAGCCGCCTTGCCTGGGAGAACGATGCCGTCTTGAGGCCGAGCCCAAATCTCCCCAAATCGGAAGTCGAACGGTGATGAAGCGGATTCCTGTCTCCTAGCTTCATCGCGCTTTCAAGCTCAGCATCCGTCATACCGCACCCATCATCGGCAATCGTGATCCAGCTATCCAATCCAGACCAATGGAAATGGATAAAGACCCTTCCCGCCCCGGCGGAAATGCTGTTATCCACCAGTCTGCCAGCGCAGTTTCGGTTGTATAGCCAAGGCCACGAAGTGCCTCAACCATCGCCGCCGCCTTGGGAGGTGCATCACGAAATCTCGCCGATCCTGATTGACCCACAGTCATTGGACTTCTGCTCCTACATATCCTCTCAATACCGCAATGATTCTTTGCGGGTGACGCAAGGCACTTAGTGCTTTATTTTCGATCTGACGTATCCGCTCTCTCGTGACGCCATACATCTGCCCGACTTCCTCAAGAGTCATCTCGGAACCATCCAAAAACCCGAATCGGTGCCGAATGACGCCGGCCTGCCTACCTTGAAGTTCATCGATGCCTGACTGGACGATCCGCTCCATCTCTGCTCGTTCCGCGAATGCAAAAGGATCAGCCGCCTCGTCGACAAACGACATCACAGCATCATGGTCTGAAAGTGAATCGCCCCATAGGGAGGCATCATCCACTATCGAGAAGACCTTCCGGATTTCAATTTCCGAGTATCCAGATGCACTCGACAGCTCGGAGATGGGCATTTCGCGCGGGGAATCGAAACCAGCCACCCGCGCCGACTTTGCGACCTTCCACAGTCGTTCCGTCATGTGCACTGGCACCCGAATGAGCCTTCCCTTGTCCGCGATCGAACGGGTTACGGCCTGCTTCAACCACCAGGTTGCATAGGTTGAAAACTTGTACCCGCGATGAAAATCAAATTTTTCGATAGCCCTTAGCAACCCCAGAAAAGCATCTTGGATACGATCCATCTGAGGAAGACTCGACCATCCGTACTTTGCAGAGACCGAAATAGCCAATCGCAGATTGGCCATGAACATCTCACGTTCCAAGCGGACCCCACGCTGAACGATATCGTTCAATTGGCAATTGTCGCTTCCGAGGGCAACTAGCGTGCCGTGTATTACCTTGATGCCAAGCAACGTCAGTTCCAGTTGCTCAAGCGTATCCATAGCCCTCTTGGAACACTCGACATCCCCCTTGTCCGAACATGAAAGGGCGGCTGTTTCCAACAGCGATGTGAACTTCGTTGCAACAAGGGCGTTGTCGCCCTCGCCCCCAACTTCATCCACACCCATACGGCTAATATTGCCAACTAGATAAGGGTTAGCGGCAATCATCCTCTTCAGCTCAAGAAGAGCAGCAACCACCTTGTCGTCACTTGAGATGACCCGGATCGCATCATTTACTGCCAATGAAATCAGCAGTCCGAGCCGCTCCTCGCCATCGCGGTCGAGCAAAACAGAATTCTCCACATCCCGGATCAAGTGAGAGAATGGATCATTCGTCTTGGCGGACAGGTCTCGCAAATACGCCCAATATTCTTCGGAAACATCATCCGGCTCGAATTTCTCGTCGACCAATGGGGCAAAAAGCCACTCGCCCCCCCCCTCATCGTGGAAGACCCCCAAATCACCCATCAACTGTTGCAGGTGTTGAGCGATTTCCTTTTCAGAATTTCCCCCTGCGTCCAGAGAAATCGCTTCGATCTGATTCTGCTCGTAGTAGCCGAGCTCCTCGGCCCGACCAATCAGCGTGGCAAGCAGAGACTGGATATCGTCCCTTTGCAGTTCGATGACTGTGGCCAAGCCACTTGGGTTTGGCAAATCAATTTTGATGTCTTCCCAACTGCCATCTTGGCTCGGGGCCTTGAACTTCAACGATTCTTTTTGCGCTTCGATGACCTGGGATCGGAGCGCTCCATCGTCCATCGGTGCCAAAACAACGGCATCCTCTTCCCATTCACCGAAAAAATCGGAATCCGACTCAGCATCTGGAGTGCAGCCGATGAGCGTCTCTTGCTCTTGCTCTCGCTCCGGTGCAGCGAGCTCTAGGAGCTCAACCACCTTTTGCCTGCCCGCAAGCCTCGCTGCATCAATCGCTGATGACCCGGAATCATCCTTTGCATTCCGGTCCGCGCCATGCTCAAGAAGCAACCGGCACAACTCAAGGTGCCCCTCCTGCGCCGCAAACATCAAGGGAGTGCGCCCGCGTTGGTCCACGGAATTAACGTCCCTACCATCCGCAAGATGGCTGGAAACCCATTCGACATCGCCCCGCTGTATGGCAGCTCGAAACAGGGGGTGCAAGACAGACTTGGGCACTGCTACCCACATCAGCAGCCACCTCCGGATCCGAAAATGGAAATCGAAACTTCCAGCTTCATATGCACAGAAGACCGATCCATGACTCCCCCAAGCCCTGTATCACTTCCTTAGAATCGACCAGACAACTTTGGCGATCTGCCGAGCCACCAAGGGCGGGACCGCATTGCCGACCTGTACGTATTGCTGGGTCCGGTTTCCGAGGAACAAGTAGTCGTCAGGAAAGGATTGCAGACGCGCAGCCTCGCGCACGGTCAGGCTTCTACACTGCCTGTAATCCCAATGAATGAAAGCATGACCATCCTTTGACAGGTGGCTGGTCACCGTATTGGACGGTCTGCCCTGAATCTGCACGCGGAACCGATCAGCAAAAGCGCCCGAATCCCAGTTTTCATGCTCTGGAGCCAGCTTCTTTGGGAACTCGCTGCTCGATGGCGAACAATGCATCGCTTTCGCATAGGCAGCACAGAACATGTAACGCCCGAGATCCGATTGCATGTGACCACGCGTCTCATGATTGAGAACAACAGTCTGCTTCCCTCTCAATCGGTCGGCATACTCGCTTGATGTGTTTCCATACTCGGTTGAACGGCGACCGAGGGTGTGTGCAGGACTGAGCTTCTTCAACCTCTCTGCCACGTCCGGCAGCGAACTACCCAAAGCACGAATCACACGATCTCGCTCGGACAACATGGCTTTGCGCCACTTCTCTTCATCATCTATCTGCCGGCTGAGGCCGCTACGCAGTTTTGGCAGACCAGCCAAGGCATTCTCCACGGATACCCGCTCCTTGACCACATCCAACCCTGGAAGCGTGGCAATCCCTGCGTGCATCAAGTCCTCGCGCACTCCCATGATGATCACCCGATGCCTCGCCTGGGCGGCACCATGATCCTCACAGCGAATAATGAATGCGCTCGGATCCTTTGCGACCAGTTCGCTTGATCGCTCCTGCCCCTCTCCTACGTGGATCGGAAGAAGCACGTATTTTCTGTCGCTTTTCCCTTCCTGTTTTGACCTTTGCAGGGCTGCTGCAGGATTGGACAGGTCGCGCATGATGGCCGAGAACATTTCCTTATTTCCGACCTTTGAGGTTAGTATCCCCTTCACGTTCTCCATGATGAAGATGGCGGGGGAGAAATCAGCCAGGATGCGGAGATACTGTTTGTAAAGAAAATGCTTCTTGTCGCCTTTGGTAAGAAAGCCATCCACATTCATCTGGCGGGAGCGACCAACAAGGGAATAGGCTTGGCAAGGAGGACCGCCGATCAGGATCATTTCATCGTAGTTGTCCCGCACCTTGCTGATGCGATCAAACAGGAGTTGATTGTCCTTCTCTTCTCCCAAAGTCAGGTTGAGCGCCTCCTCTTCAGCCTCCTTCCAAAGATCCTGCCAAGGCCCTACACCGAAATGGATCGCAGGTGGACTTGCATCACCCTTGGCAACTTCAGCCAAATAGTCGTAGTACGCTTGAGGGACGCCCCCCTCTTTCCTGACGAGCAATCGATAGAACGCCCTTAGCCGAAGCGTCGAGTGCGCCGATTTCTCCATTTCTGCGGATACAGCCAGTTCGAATGGATATGTCCCCGCATCCTTGTCGGTGCGGAAACTGCTGAATCCTTCACCCAGCCCACCTGGGCCGGCAAAGATGTCGATTACACCAATTGACTTGCGTGTTGCAGACAAAACGGGATTTCCTGAAATGGTTGATGTAATGGATGCCGGCACGCGCTCTGCGCTCATGTCACGGATCCAGGCCAAGAACACCAAGCCGGAACTGATCGTTCGGCGGCAGCTGTGGCGGTACGGCTATCGCTTCCACCTTCATGGCAGGAAGCTCCCCGGGAAACCAGATATCGTCCTGCCCAAATGGAAAGCAGTCGTCTTCGTGCATGGATGTTTCTGGCATCGGCACGAAGGGTGTCCGCACTTCCGCCTGCCCAAGACGAGAACACAATTCTGGGATGACAAGCTCAGGCGTAACAGGGAAAGAGATACTGCCGCTGTGGTGGCACTTGGAGAAATGCACTGGAGGGTCGCGATCGTCTGGGAGTGTTCGATCAGAGCCAATCATATCGCGGCAGTCGAGCAACTCTCCACCTGGCTTCGAGCCGGAAGCGGAAGCATGCAAATTGAAGTACTTGATGGCGTGATGGTTCAAGAACCAATCCCGACTGCCACCGGCTGAAACATGAAGCCGCTTGGAACCCATCATCCTGCCCCGCACCTTTTTTCGAAAGCGACCTTGGTCGAAGCACGTCTCAATGTCTGCGACTCGCCCCCTAGACCTGCTCATTTTAGTCACAATTCAAGGGATATCTCTTCGGCACAACTTGATTCTGTAACTTCAGATAGCCTTGGTGAAATCGACAGTTGCAGGAAAATGGCGAAACGCGAAAAAAAAGAAGGGCTGGGCTTTACAGCCCAGCCCTTCTTTTTCAACAGGCGTTCAAAGTCAAGAGTCGAACCTATATTTTTCCACGGGCGGCAAATTTCAAGTCTGCGGCCACAACTCACATATTCCGCCGATATTCCCCACCGACGTCATACAGCGCGTGGCTGATCTGACCGAGGCTATGGGTTTTGACCGCTTCGATCAACGCTTCGAAGACATTCTTACGGTCGCGGGCGGTTTTCTGCAGGTAGGCAAGGCCGTGGCCGTCGTGGATTTCACCGGCTGAGTCGCCCTGCCCGACTTCGTGGGCGTGCGAGGTTTCGCCCTTGGGGGCCAGTGCGTTGCGGTTGCGCTGCCAGGTGTGGACGTTTTCGATCTGCTGGCCCTTTTCTTCTTCGGTCGAGCGGATCAGTTCGATTTCGGTGGCCACTTCGCCGGCGTGTTCCTTGGGCAGGAACATGTTGACGCCGACCAGCGGCAGGCTGCGTCGTGCTTCTTGTGTTCGTAGTAGAGCGACTCTTCCTGGATCTTGCCGCGCTGGTACATGGTGTCCATGGCGCCGAGCACGCCGCCGCGCTCGCTGATGGCTTCGAACTCCTTGTAGACGGCTTCCTCGACGATATCGGTGAGCTGATCGACGATGAAGCTGCCCTGCCAGGGGTTCTCGCAGAAGTTCAGCCCCAGCTCCTTGTTGATGATCATCTGGATAGCCACCGCGCGGCGCACGCTCTCTTCGGTGGGCGTGGTGATGGCCTCGTCGTAGGCGTTGGTGTGCAGGCTGTTGCAGTTGTCGAACAGCGCATACAGCGCCTGCAAGGTGGTGCGGATGTCGTTGAACTGGATTTCCTGCGCGTGCAGGGAACGGCCCGAGGTCTGGATGTGGTACTTCATCATCTGGCTGCGTTCGTTGGCGCCGTAGCGCTCACGCATGGCGCGTGCCCAAATACGGCGGGCGACGCGGCCGATGACGGTGTATTCCGGGTCCATGCCGTTGGAGAAGAAGAACGACAGGTTGGGCGCGAAGTCGTCGATGTGCATGCCACGGGCGAGGTAGTACTCGACGATGGTGAAACCGTTGGACAGGGTGAAAGCCAGCTGGCTGATCGGGTTCGCGCCGGCTTCGGCGATGTGATAGCCGGAGATGGACACCGAGTAGAAGTTGCGCACCTTGTTATCGACAAAGTACTGCTGGATGTCGCCCATCATGCGCAGCGCGAACTCGGTGGAGAAGATGCAGGTGTTCTGCGCCTGGTCTTCCTTGAGGATGTCGGCCTGCACGGTGCCGCGCACGGTGGACAGGGTTTGCGCCTTGATGCGGGCGTAGGTGTCGGCATCGACCAGCTGGTCGCCGGTGACGCCCAGCAGCGCCAGGCCCAGGCCGTTGTTGGTGGGCGGCAGTTCGCCGTGGTACTGCGGACGGGTGCGGCCTTCGAAGATTTTCGCGATCTTCGTCTCGGCTTCGGCCCAGCGCGCGGGATCTTCCTTCAGGTATTTCTCGACCTGCTGGTCGATGGCGGTGTTCATGAACATCGCCAGGATCATCGGCGCCGGGCCGTTGATGGTCATCGACACCGAGGTGGTGGGCGCGCACAGGTCGAAGCCGGAGTACAGCTTCTTCATGTCATCCAGGGTGGGGACGTTGACGCCGGAGTTGCCGATCTTGCCGTAGATGTCCGGGCGCGGCGCCGGGTCTTCGCCGTACAGGGTGACGGAATCGAAGGCGGTGGACAGGCGCGCGGCGGGCTGGCCGACACTCAGGTAATGGAAGCGGCGGTTGGTGCGCTCGGGCGTGCCTTCACCGGCAAACATGCGGATGGGATCTTCGCCGGCACGGCGGTACGGGTAGACGCCGCCGGTGTACGGGTAGGAGCCGGGCAGGTTTTCCTTCTGCAGGAACACCAGCAGCTCGCCCCAGCTGCGGTAGGTGGGCGCGGCGATCTTGGGGATGCGCTGGTGGGACAGCGATTCGCGGTAGTTCTCCACACGGATGGCCTTGCCGCGCACCTGGTATTCGGTGACGTCATCGGTGATGGATTTCAGCCGTGCCGGCCATTCGCGCAGCAGCCGCAGCGCTTCGGAATCCAGTGACTGCACCGCATCGTTGTAGCGCTGGCGCAGGGTGCGCAGGCTGGTATCGGCGTTGGCGTCGGTAAGCGCGTCGGCCGGGAACAGATCCAGCGCGGCCGGCAGTGCGGCATCGCCCAGTTCCTTGAGCGCCTGCCAGCAGCTCTGCGCGCGCTCGGCGATTTCGGCCTGCGAGTCGATGCGGGCGTTGATGCTTCGGCCCTGCTCGGCGATCTCGGCCAGGTAGCGCACGCGGCTGCCGGGAATCAGCACGGTGGCGCGTGGTTCCTTGAGCGTGGTGTCGATGCGGGGAATAAAACCGGGGTCAGAGTCCGGTTTTTCAGAAACAGGACTCTGACCCCGGTTTTTCTTCTCGTTCAACAGCCGGCACAGGTTGGCGAACATCCAGCTGATGCCAGGATCGTTGAACTGGCTGGCGATGGTCGGATAGACCGGCACGTCCTCGTCTTTCATGGTGAAAGCGACGCGGTTGCGCTTCCACTGCTTGCGCACATCACGCAGCGCGTCTTCGGCGCCGCGCTTGTCGTACTTGTTGAGCACCACCAGCTCGGCGTAATCGAGCATGTCGATCTTTTCCAGCTGGCTGGGCGCGCCGAAATCGCTGGTCATCACATACATCGGGAAATCGACCAGATCGACGATTTCCGAATCGCTCTGGCCGATGCCGGCGGTTTCGACGATGACCAGATCAAAATGCTGCGACTTCAGAAAGCCGATGCAGTCGCGCAGCACGGTGTTGATGGCCGCGTGCTGGCGGCGGGTGGCCATCGAGCGCATGTACACGCGCGGTGAGCGCAGCGAGTTCATGCGGATGCGGTCGCCCAGCAGCGCGCCACCGGTGCGGCGGCGGGTGGGATCGACCGAGATCACCGCGATGCGCATGGCCGGGAAGTTGGCCAGGAAGCGGTTGAGCAGTTCATCGGTGACCGAGGACTTGCCGGCGCCGCCGGTGCCGGTGATGCCGATGACCGGCGTCTTGCCGGAGGCGAGCTGCCACTGCTTGCGCAGGTGCGCCAGCTCGGCCTCGCTGTAGTTGCCGTCTTCCAGCTGCGAGAGCACGCGGCCGATGCCGATCTCGTCGCCCTGGGCCGGGGCCTCGTCCACCGCATCGCGGGCGTGGGCATCGCGTGCGCTGCCGGCACGGGCGACCACGTCCTCGATCATCTCCACCAGCCCCATCTTCATGCCGTCGTTGGGATGGTAGATGCGCTCCACACCATAGGCCTGCAGCTCGCGGATCTCTTCCGGGGTGATGGTGCCGCCACCGCCGCCGAACACCTTGATGTGGCCGGCGCCGCGCTCCTTGAGCATGTCCACCATGTACTTGAAGTACTCCACGTGGCCGCCCTGGTAGGACGACAGCGCGATGGCGTCGGCATCTTCCTGCAGTGCGGCCCGTACCACGTCCTCGACACTGCGGTTGTGGCCCAGGTGGATGACCTCCGCGCCCTGCGCCTGGATCAGCCGGCGCATGATGTTGATGGCCGCATCGTGGCCATCGAACAGGCTGGCGGCGGTGACAAAGCGCAGGGGGGTGCGGCCCGGATCGAGCATGGGGGGCTGGACCTGCGGAACGTGGGGGGCGGGAGTACTCATGGGCCGTACGACATCCTGTTTCTGTTGAAACCGATGATAGAACCGGGGGCGTGAGAGGTCAGGTTGCAGCGCAGCGTGACCTTTGCGGTTTTTGCAGGCGCCGGCCGCGCTTGCGCCTGCCCCCGGGGTTCCCCCGATTTGCGGCCCTGGGAGTGCGTGATAACTATCTGCCCCGAAGAACATCTGCCTTCGGGGGAGCAGGCATCGCATGTCACGTTCTACGGCAACACTGCAACTGGCTTCACTGGACGACTACCACCAGCAACTGGTGCGCATGCTGTTGCAGATTCTGGAGCCCCGCCTGCACCACCGTTGGCAGACCCTGGCCGGCGGCGACGCCGACGCCTATCTGGTCGATACCGGGTGCAGCGCCGGGCAGCAGCAGTTGGGGCAGCTGCTGGCCGGGCAACGCGGTGGTTGCGTGATCACCCTGGGCGAGGACACCACCACGGGCGTGTTCTGGCAGCTGCCCAAGCCGCTGCGACTGAATGGGTTGCTGACCGCGCTCAATGCGTTCTCCAGCCAGGCCCCGGTGACGCCCGCCGTCGTGGCGCCCGCCGTCGCGGCCGGCAGCTGCCGGTACCGGCTGATCGAATGGCCGGCGCTGGAGCGCGGCATGGACCACCCCGATGAACTGCGTCTGCTGTCGGTGCTGTCACGCCGTGCGCTGTCGTGCGCGGAGATCGCGAACATGCTGGACCTGTCGGCCAGCCGCGTGACCGCGATCGTGCAGCGGCTGGACGCGGACGGGCTGCTGTCGCGCGAGGCGGCAACACCGGTGATCACAGCGGTTCCTGCGACACCGCCGCCGCGTGACCGCGGCCTGATCTCGCTGCTGCGCCGCCGCTTCGGTCTGTAAGCCATGCACCCTCACAAATTCCTGTTCGTCGGCGCGCCCGGCGCCGGCAAGACCACGGCCATCGCCGCGGTCAGCGACATCGCCCCGCTGTGCACCGATGTGCCCTCCTCCGAGGAGGACCGGCAGACCACGGTAGCGCTGGATTTCGGCGAGACCCGGCTGGGCGAGGACCTGCGCTTGGGCCTGTACGGCGTGCCGGGGCAGCAGCGGTTCGAGTTCCTGTGGCCGGTGCTGGCGCCGGGCACGCTGGGCGTGCTGTTGCTGCTGGACGCGCGCGATGCGCCCGACGGCGAGCGCGTCCAGTGGCTGCTGCAGCGCTGCGGCGAACATCTTTCCCATGCCGAACTGGTGGTGGGCATCACCCATGGCGATCTGCCCGGTGCCCATCCGCCCGCACGTTTCATCCCCCCGCTGGCCGCCTGCGGGATCGACGCCCCGGTGCTGGCCGTGGATACCCGCGTGCCCACGCAGGTGCAGTCGCTGCTGCGCGTGCTGGTGGCCCGCATCGAATCCCAGGCCCTGCTGTCATGACACTGCTTCCTCCTGTCTCCTCGCGTCCTGCGTTCTCCGCCCCCGCCCTGCCCACCGCCGCCTGCCAGCAGCTGTTGCAGGAATTCCTGGACGGCCCCTGCGACGTGCGTGCGGCCCTGGTGGCCACGGCCGATGGCCGCCTGATCGCCGTGGCCAGCCGCATCGAGTTCGAGCCCTCGCGCATTGCCGCCATCGGCGGTTCGATGCTGGCGCTGTCTGAAGCCTGCGCCCGCGAACTGGGCCACGGCACCTGCCGCAACAGCCTGATCGACTGCGAGCTGGGGATGACCGTGATCCTGCGCGTGGGCGCACCGCAGGGCGGCTGGGCGCTGACCACCATCGGTACGCGCGGCAGCAGCCTGGGCCTGCTGTTCAACCATTCCAAACAGCTGGCCGAACAGCTGGCGGTCGTCGCCGCGCAATCGCACTCCCTCACCCCACGCGTTTCCCTCCCTCTTGCCTAAGGAAGTCACCCGATGAGCCTCTCCCAGACCTGCCAGACCATCCTCGAAAAAGTGGACGACGGTTTGGCCTGTGCCCTGATCGACCTGGAGTCCGGCCTGCTGCTGGGTATCCACAACCGCGCCACCCACCTCACCGAGGCCTATCTGGACGCGGTGGCCGCCGCCTCGGTGGAGATGTTCCGCGGCCGCAACGTGCGGGTGGTGGAAGACATGATTTCCCAGCATCGCGGCGACGAATCGATGCGGATGATCCAGGAGATCCAGATGTCCACCGAACGCACCTATCACTTCATGAGCGTGCTGCCGGAAAAGAAGCACATGCTGGCGATGCTGATCACCGGGCGGCGTACCAATCTGGGTATGGGCTGGGCCACGCTGCGCGCCGGCCTGCCGGAGCTGTCGCGTTACTGCCCCTGAGGTGACAGGCCGCCCCGGCCACCGCGGCCGGGGCGGCCTCCCGGAAGGCCCGTAGACATCGCTTCGGAGGGAATGCTTTAGAATGGCGCCCGCGACCAAGTCACTCACCCCGACGACGTCGCATTTTTGTTTTATGGACCGCCATTTGGCTGCACGATCACGGACGTTGCCGCAGTAGCGCAATCGGAGCTTCCATGCTTTTCGAAACCCTCGAGACCTCTGGCCACGAACAGGTCGTGTTCTGCCACAACCGCGACGCCGGCCTGAAGGCCATCATCGCGATCCACAACACCACGCTCGGCCCGGCACTGGGTGGCGTGCGCATGCGCCCCTATGCCAGCTCCGACGATGCGCTGCGTGATGTGCTGCGACTCAGCCGCACCATGACCTACAAGAACGCGCTGGCCGGCTTGAATGTGGGCGGCGGCAAGGCGGTGATCATCGGCGACCCGAAGGTCGACAAGAGCGAGGTGCTGTTGCGCGCGTTCGGCCGCCAGGTCGAGGCGCTGGGCGGGCGTTACATCACCGCCGAAGACGTGGGCACCGACGTCAACGACATGGAGAACATCTACCTGGAAACCGGTTTCGTGACCGGTGTGCACCAGGCCCATGGCGGTTCCGGCGATCCGGCGCCGTTCACCGCCTACGGCGCGCTGCAGGCGCTGATGGCCTCGCTCAACCGCAAGTTCGGCCATGAGGAAGTGGGCAAGGTCAGCATCGCGGTGCAGGGCCTGGGCCATATCGGCATGGAGCTGGTGAAGCTGCTGCGCGAGCGCGGCGCCAAGCTCTACGTGACCGACCTGGACCCGGTGCTGGTGCAGCGCGCGGTGACCGAATACGGCTGCGAGGCGGTCAAGCCCGATGCGATCTACGACGTGGCCGCCGACGTGTTCGCGCCGTGCGCGATGGAAGGTGGCATCGGCCTGGAGACGCTGGATCGGCTCAAGGCCAAGGTGATCTGCGGCACCGCCAACAACCAGCTGGCCAGCCATGCGGTGGGCGATGAACTGTTCAAGCGTGGCGTGCTGTGGGCGCCGGACTACGCGGTCAATGCCGGCGGCGTGATGAATGTGGCGCTGGAGATCGACGGTTACAACCGCGAGCGGGCGATGCGGCAGATCCGCAGCATCTATCACAACCTGGGCAAGATCTTCGACCAGTCCGAGCGCGAGGGCATCTCGCCACAGCGCGCGGCCGACCGCATCGCCGAAGCCCGGATCGAGGCTATTGGCAAGCTGAAGATGCCGATGGGCCGGGCGACGCCACGCATGAACCGCCTGCGCGGCGAGTAGAGCGTGGGCTGATACGGAAAAAGGCGGGCGAGCGATCGCCCGCCTTTTTTGTTGCCCGTTACAGCAACCTCAGAACGCCTGCTGCAGGCGCAGCGACAGCTGCCGGTTGTCGCCGCGCGGGCCGAAGCGCTGGTCATAGCCCCACGACAGCCGGGCGTTGCGCGTCAGCCAGGTGTCAACCGACACCCCGAACAGGCCGCCCGAGCGCGCCGGCTGCAGGCCGTCCAGCGGCGCCCAGGCATCGACCCCGGTAAAGCCGGTGCGCAGGCTCAGGCCCTCGCTCGACACCGCCTGCTGCCATTCGACGTAGCCATTGAGTGCCAAGCCACGCCACTGGTGCTGGCCGCGCAGCCCGGCCAGGGCCTGCGTGCGCTGGCTGCTCCAGTCATTGGCGCGCAGGCCGAACCCGTAGCCGCCCTGCTCGTGGAAGCATCGCTGTCGATGCGGGTGTATTCGGCCCCCAGATAGGGGGTCAGCGTGGCCGCGCCGTGGCCGAAGCGATAGCCGGCCTCGACGCTGCCGGACAGGAAGCGGCCGCCATAGCGGGCCTGCACGCCGGCGCGTTCGCCACCGAGCAGTAGGCCGCGGTCCAGTTCGCGCTGGTACTGGCCGAAGCCGGCCTGGCCCAGCACATAGGCGCTGTCGTGGTGCCAGCCGGCATAGAGCTGGCTCTGGGTCTGGCGGTCACGGCTGCGGTCCTGCGCGATGCCGGCGGTGGTGTTGGCGCGGGTTTCACCGAAGGCGAAGCCCAGCACCGCGTTGCCGCCCAGTGACGCCTCGCGCCCCAGCATCCAGCCACCGACGCTGTAGTCGCTGCCCAGATAACCGCCCTGCCCGCCATTGCCGAGCGAGCGCATCCACGCCCCGCCGGTTGCCGCAGCGCCGGCCTGCTCGTCGAACTGCGCCGACAGCGCGCGACGGTTCATGTCGATGCTGTCGAAGGTCATCGCCGTGGCGGTGGCATGGGCTTCGCCGGAGATGCTGCGCAGCGTGGCCGCGGCGGCCTGCTCGCTGGGACTGTGCTGGATCGCGCCGGCGCCACGGATGACCCCGTCGGCGATCGGCCCGGTCCCGCGGCCCTGCTGGGCATCGATCTGCTGGAAGGCCGATTCCACGCGCAAGGCCGCACCCAGCGCCTGCGGGGTGATGCTGCGCATCGACAAGGCCGCGGCGGTGACATCCAGCCGGCTGATATCCAGCCATGCCTGGTTCGCGCTGTAGCCCGGCACAGCGGTCAGCAGCACGCCCGGTGCCGAGGTCAGTGCATCGAAGGTGCCGCTCAGTCCGCCATCGGCGGTCAGCACGTACTCGCGCGCCTGATGCACATAACCACTACGCACCCCGAGCACGTGCAGGCCGCCACCCTGCAGCGTGGCCTGGCCCTTGACCAGCAGCTGGCCATAGCCGACGGTCAGGTCCAGCCGGCCGCCGGCCTGCTGGGTGTAATCGCCTTCGATGCGGATACCGCCCTGCGCCGCACCGGCGCTGTCGATTTCCACGATGCCGGCGTTGCTCAGGTTCTTCCCCAGCCATGCGGTGCCGGCCAGGCGACCGCCGTTCTCGACGATGACGTCGGAGGCGCGCAGATCGCCGGCCACCGCCAGCGTGCCCTGCTGGACGCGGGTGGTGCCGGTGTAATCCAGAGGCAGACCCGCGTGCCCCAGCACCAGGCTGCCGCTGCCGCGTTTGATCAGGCCACCGCTGCCGGTGATGGGGTTGCTCCAGGTCGAGCTGCCGGCCAGGTTGACGGTGACATCGCCCCAGTCGAACTTGCCCGGGCCATTGACCGCCTTGCCCACGTTCAACAGCCCATAGCCGAACACCGCGTCGGGCCCGGCCTCACCCAGGTCGGTGGCGGTGCCCAGCAGGGTCTGTCGCACCAGATCGTTGTTGAAATACGGGAAGGCCTGCCACACCAGCGCCGCCGCCCCGGACACCAGCGGCGCCGCATACGAGGTGCCGCTGCCGTAGAAGTACTGCAGGTTGCCGGCGGTGCTTTGGTGGCCGATGAACAGCGCGGTGCCCGGCGCCACCAGACAGTAGCTCTTCGCCACGCCGCAGGCGTTGGAGTAGTAAGCCAGCTTGTCCGGATTGGCCGTATCCACCGCCGCCACCGCCAGCCAGCCGCGCTCCAGGTCGGCCGCCGGCAGCGTGCCATTGGTGCCGGCCTTGCTCGGCAGCGCCGCCATGTCGGAAGGATTGGACCGCGATTCGTTGCCGGTGGCGAACACCACCAGACCGTCGTTGCTGGTGATGAAGGGCCGGTACTCGGCGGCGATCGGCGCGGTGGCGGAAGTGCGGGTCCAGTACAGCCCGCCCCAGGAGTTGTTCATGATGCGCGCGCCGGCGCGGATCAGGTCGTCGTGGATCGGCGCCAGCCCCAGTGCGCCGGTGACCTCGTTGCCCTGGCCGGAGCCGTCATCGACCGGCGCCTTGTCGGCGATGAT
>NZ_BAZI01000024.1 GCF_001310775.1 Stenotrophomonas pictorum JCM 9942 | reverse complement strand
CGGCGACTGCCGCTCCGGTACCGCTGCGGCAGCCACCAGCGGCGCATCCAGCGCGCCGCCTTCCAGATACACCGTGTAGCCCATCGCCTGCAACCAGGCCTGCTGCTGCGGCGACCACACCGGCTCGGGCGAAAATTCCGTCACTGCACCTTGCCGGCCGGCTGCCGCCAACGCTGCAACAGCCACATCACCGGGCCGGACAGTGCATAGATCACACCCACCACGAACAAGGTGCGCGCCGGATCCAGCACCACGATCGAAATGACGATCGGCACCAGCGCCAGCACCATGAACGGGACGCGCTCGGAACGCGGCCCCTTTTCGCTGCCGCCCTTGAAGCTCCAGAACCGGATCCGGCTGACCATCAGCAGGCCCGACACCAAGGTCACCCCCAGGGCCACGTAGCGCAGCTCCTCGCCGCTCCAGCCCAGATCGCCATCGGCGAAGGCCCAGACGAAGGACATCATCAATCCCGCGGCGGCCGGACTGGCCAGGCCCACGAACCAGCGCTTGTCGACGGTGCCGACCTGGGTGTTGAAACGGGCCAGCCGCAACGCAGCGCAAGCCGCATACAGGAACGCGACCGACCAGCCGACCCGGCCCAGCACGTCGCCGTCGAACTTCAGCGAGGACAGCGCCCAGTGGTACATCACCAGTGCCGGCGCCATGCCGAAACTGACCAGATCGGCCAGCGAGTCGTACTGCACACCGAATTCGCTGCTGGTGCCGGTCAGACGCGCGACCCGGCCGTCCAGCCCGTCCATCACCGCCGCCACGAATACGGCGACGCTGGCCTGGACGAACTGGCCGTTGGAGGCGGCAATGATGGCGTAGAACCCGGCAAACAGCCCGGCGGTCGTGAACAGGTTCGGGAGCAGATAGATGCTGCGCGAACGCGGGGGGGGTCTCATTTCGTCCATCCGGGGAGTTTAATCGACTTGCCAGCCACGTCACCGGGTGCTGCAATCCCGGCTTCCCCCGTTTTCCCTGTTCCGGAGAGTTGCCATGCGTGCCCTGCCCCGCCTCTGCTGCCTGCTGGTGCTCGCCAGTGCCGCCACCGCCAGCGCCGGCAACCTCTACAAATGGAAAGACGCCAACGGCGTCACCCAGTATTCCGAGCGCCCACCGACCGGGCAGAAATATGAAACCCGCCGCGTCACCAACAGCGGCGCGGCCGTGGTGGAAGCCGCACCGGCCGCCGAAAACGGCCAGTCCGAGCAGTGCCTGGCCGCCCGCAAGAACATGGAACTGCTGGCCGGCAGCGCCCCGGTGATGCAGGACACCGATGGTGACGGCAAGCCGGATGCGACCCTGGACGATGCCCAGCGCGCCGCGCAGAAACAGCTGGCCGAATCGGCCGCCGCGGTCTATTGCAAGCCCGCCGCCAAGACCTGAGCCGGTTGGGCGGCACGCCCGGGAGCCACGGGCGCCCCCACCGGGGCGGAGAGACTGGCAAAATAGGCGATTCCGCCGTTTTGCGAAGCCTCTCCCATGCGTCTTTCCCGGTTCCACCTGCACACCACCAAGGAAACTCCCGCCGACGCCGAACTGGTCAGCCACCGGCTGATGCTGCGCGCGGGCATGATCCGCAAGCTGGCCTCGGGCCTGTACACCTGGTCGCCGCTGGGCCTGCGCGTGCTGCGCAAGGTCGAGGCCGTGGTGCGCGAGGAGATGGACCGCGCCGGCGCGGTGGAACTGCAGCTGCCGACGATCCAGCCCAAGGAGCTGTGGGAGGAGACCGGGCGCTGGGAGAAGTTCGGCGGCCAGCTGCTGAAAATCAAGGACCGCAAGGAGCAGGAGTACTGCTACAGCCCCACCGCCGAGGAAGCCATCACCGACTTCGCGCGCCAGGAACTGTCCAGCTACAAGCAGCTGCCGGTCAACTTCTACCAGATCCAGACCAAGTTCCGTGACGAGATCCGCCCGCGCTTCGGCGTGATGCGCGCGCGCGAGTTCCTGATGAAGGACGCCTATTCCTTCCATCTGGACGACGCCAGCCTGGTGGCCGAATACGAAAACATGAAGGCTGCCTACACCCGCATCTTCACCCGCCTGGGCCTGGAGTTCCGCGCGGTGCAGGCCGATTCGGGCGCGATCGGCGGTGATGCCTCGCAGGAATTCCACGTGATCGCCGATTCCGGCGAGGACGCGCTGGTGTTCTCCACCGGTTCGGACTATGCGGCCAATGTGGAGGCGGCGATCGCCGCCGATCCGGCCCCGCGTGCGGCCGCCAGCGAGCAGCTGCGCAAGATCGACACCCCGACCCAGAAGACCTGCGAGGAGGTGGCCGCACTGATCGACATCGCCCTGCAGCGCACGGTCAAGTCGGTGGCGCTCATAGCCGGCGAAGGCCAGTTCGTACTGGCGCTGGTGCGTGGCGACCACGAGGTCAACGAGATCAAACTGGCCAAGGTCGAAGGCCTGGCCGATTACCGCATGGCCAGCGAAGCGGAGATTGCCGAGTATCTGGGCAGCGAGCCGGGCTTCCTCGGCCCGTTGAATCCGCGCAAAGCCCTGCGCGTGATTGCCGACCGTGAAGTGGCGGCGATGGCCGATTTTGTCGTCGGTGCCAATGAAACCGGCTTCCATATCGCCGGCGTCAACTGGGGCCGTGACCTGGCCGAACCGGAAGTGGCCGATATCCGCAACGTGGTGGCCGGTGACCGCGCCCGTGACGGCGGCGAGCTGAAAATCGCCCGCGGCATCGAAGTCGGCCACGTGTTCCAGCTCGGCCGCAAATATGCCCAGGCGCTCAAAGCCACCGTACTCGACGTCAATGGCAAGGCCACGGTGATGGCGATGGGTTGTTACGGTATCGGCGTCTCGCGCATCGTCGCTGCGGCGATCGAGCAGAACCATGACGAGGCGGGCATTATCTGGCCGGCGGCGATGGCGCCGTGGCAGGCGGTGGTATGCATGATCAATCCGAAGCAGGATCCGGCCGTGGTCGCCGCCGCCGAAGCGCTGCTGGCCGAGCTGCAGGCCGCCGGCGTCGACGCCGCGCTGGATGACCGTGGCCTGCGCCCGGGTGCGATGTTCGCCGATATGGAACTGATCGGTATCCCGCACCGCATCGTGGTTTCCGAGCGCGGCCTGGCCGCCGGCACCTATGAGTACCGGGCCCGCTCGGCCAGTGAAGCGGAGAATCTGGACAAGACCGCACTGCTGGCGAAAATCGCCTTCTGATTGAAAAGGGCCGGAACAGATTCCGGCCCTTTTCATTTGGACTTAACCTCCGGGCATATATTTGATTTGTCATCACCACGGCCGCCCCGTTATGCTTTGGCACGCTGCCACGGAATGGCTCCGCCTTATCACCCATTATCCGGAGTAGTTATTCGATGAGTATCGATCTGTCCCACCTGTCGGCCAAAGAGCTGGCCGTCCTGATCCGCGACGCACAAAAGCGCAAGACCCTGGTCGCCAAGCGCCAGCCGATCGCCAAGGCCCGCGCCGCGGTTATCGCCGCCGCCAAGAAGGCCGGCTACACCATCGAGGAACTGTTCGGTACCGGCGCCCCGGCTGTGAAAGCCACGCGTGCCACCAAGACCACCAAGAGCGCTGCCAAAACCGGCCGCAAACTGCCCAAGGTGGCACCGAAGTACCGTAATCCGGCCAATGCCGAGCAGACCTGGACCGGTCGCGGCAAGCAGCCGCGCTGGCTGGCCGAATACACCGGACAGGGCCGCAAGGTCGAGGATTTCCTGATCCAGCAGTAAGCCGGACCGGTTGTCCTGATAGACAAACGCCGGCATCTGCCGGCGTTTTGTTTTTCCGCCGTCGCTCCGCCGGTCAGAGATTATTGCGGGCCGGAATCAGCAGATTGCCGAACAGCAGCCCTGCCACCAGCGCCATCACCACATTGACCACGGTCAGCATCGCCGATTCACCGGCATTCACGTTTTGCTGCTGCACCAGACTCAATACCCCGCGCAGACTGGTACTGCCGGGAACCAGCATGATGATGCCCGGCAGGCGGACGATCGCGCCGGGGCGATGGGCCAGACGACCGAACAGATTGCCCGCGGCGGTCAAGGCCATCGCCGCCAGAAACACCCCCGCCGGCGCGCCCCACACCTGGCCGCCATAACGCGATATCGCATAACCGGCCACCGAGGCGGCCATTACCCACGGATAATCCCGGCCACTGGCGCGGAACAGCATCGCAAACGCGAACGAGGCCACCAGTACCGACCCCCATTCCACCCAGTCCGATTGCGGGCGCGAGGCGCGGATTTCCGGCTCCAGTCCGATGAAATGGGCGATGGTCACCGCGATCATCGCGCCCACGGTGAGTTTCATGATCGTGGTCAGCGCCCCGGCAAACCGCGCCGTGCCCGAGACCCAGTGCTGGCTGGCCAGTTCATTGACCGCATTGGTCAGCGCCATACCCGGCAGCAATACCACCAGCGACGCGATGATCACCGTGTTCAGATTCAGCGGCCCGATAAAGGTGGCCACCAGTACCGCGACAAATCCGGCCAGCAACGCCGCCAGCGCATCAGCCGCTTCGCGCGAGGCGGTACGCCGATCGGTATAGAACAGCATCAGGCCGATCAGCAGGCCGGTCACCCCGGCGGTGGCGATATCCAGCCACGGCAACCGCCACAACCCGGCCACCCCCGCCGATCCGAGCGCGAACGACATCAGCATCTGGATCTTGCCGCGCAAACCCGGATCCTTGTCCAGTTGGCGCAGCGCGGTATGGCCCTGGGCGATACTCATCTGCCCGCCGGCCACCGCATCTGCGATCTGGTCGGCCATGGCCAGTTTATGCAGATCGTTATCGCCGGGCCCCAGCCGGATCACCCGGGTGATATCGCTGGAACCGATCGCCCGGGTCGGATCACTGAAACTGAGGATAAGACCGGTCGGGTTGGACCACGGCTCGCAATCCAGATCCAGCCGCTGCGCCAGCGCGACCACCGCCGCCTCCAGCCGTTGCGCGGTGGTGCCGTAGCTGTGCAGACGTCCGGCGATCTCCGCAACGAAGGCCACACGCTGGGCATAGGTGGCCCGGTTGGAGACAGCGACGATAGGTTCGGCAGACATGGCCGCTAGTATCACCCGGAAGCGCCATTCATACTCATCCTTGTACACGCAGGGACAAGGTATGCTCGGCAGCGGATGCCACCCATGAAAGATCACCCACCACCCCACTACCTGCTCGATCCGGACATCGAGGGCCAGCTCCGCTTGTCGGGCAGCTGGACGCTCGCCACCGCGTTGCGGGCGACCGAGCTGCTGGGGCAAATCACCGCACCGGTGCACAGCGTCGACGCGCGCGCGGTCGACGGCCTGGATTCGGCCGGGGTATTGCTGCTGCTGCGCTACGCGCACCGGGCCGGTATCCCCGACGAGGCGCTGCGGTTCCGGGATGAACACAAGGCGCTGGTGTGCACGATCGAGGAAGTGGCCGACGAGCGTCCCAAGCCGCCGCGCGACTACGGCATCATCGCCGCGCTGGAGCGGCTGGGCCGTTCGGTCCACGCCATCGGCCGCAACATCGTGGTGCTGGTCAACTTCCTCGGCGAGAACCTGGTCAAGCTCGGCCGTCTACTGCGCCAGCCACGGCGTCTGCGCCTGACCGCCACCGTCAGCCACATGGAAGATGTCGGACTGGACGCGGTGCCGCTGGTGGCGTTGCTGTCCTACCTGGTGGGCGCGGTGATCGCCTTCCTCGGCTCGACCATCCTGCGTGACTTCGGCGCGGAGATTTTCGTGGTGGAACTGGTTTCCATCGCGTTCCTGCGCGAATTCGCGGTGCTGCTGACCGCGATCGTCCTGGCCGGGCGCACGGCCAGCGCCTTCACCGCGCAGATCGGCGCAATGAAGGCGCGCGAGGAGATCGACGCGATCCAGACCCTCGGGCTGGATCCGATCGATCTGCTGGTGCTGCCGCGGGTGATCGCCCTGCTGGTGATGCTCCCGCTGCTGACCTTCGTGGCCATGCTCGCCGGACTGGCCGGCGGCGTCACCGTGGGCGCGTTCGACCTGGATATCCCGCCACAGATGTACCTGGCACGCATGCATGACACGATCGAAGTGCGACACATGCTGGTGGGCCTGTCCAAAGCGCCGGTGTTTGCGCTGATCATCGCGCTGATCGGCTGCCTGGAAGGCCTGAAAGTGGAAGGCACCGCACAGTCGGTCGGTGAGCGCACCACCTCCAGCGTGGTGCAGACCATTTCGCTGGTGATCATCCTCGACGCATTGGCCGCGCTGTGGTTCATGCACATGGACTGGTAATGATGGCCATCGCTTCGAAGAATGGTGCGCACACCCCCGACCTGGCCATCCGCGTATGCGGGCTGGTCAACCGTTTCGGCAGCCAGACCGTGCACGAGGGGCTAGATCTGGAAGTCCGCCGCGGCGAGATCCTGGGTATCGTCGGCGGCTCGGGTACCGGCAAATCGGTGCTGATGCGCTCCATCCTGGGACTGCGCACACCCGATGCCGGACAGATCGAGGTGCTGGGCGTGAACGCCCGCTCGGGTGACCCCGCCGACCGGCTGCGGATCGAGCGCAATACCGGCGTGCTGTTCCAGGATGGTGCCCTGTTCTCCTCGCTCACGGTCGGCGAGAACGTGCAGGTGCCGCTCAAGGAGCATCATCCCGAACTGAGCGAGCGCTGGCACTACGAGCTGGCATTGCTGAAGGTGAAACTGGCCGGTCTGCCGGCCGATGCGATCAACAAGCTGCCCTCGCAGCTGTCCGGCGGCATGCGCAAGCGTGCCGGCCTGGCCCGCGCGTTGGCGCTGGACCCGCCCTTGCTGTTTCTGGATGAACCCACCGCCGGGCTCGACCCGATCGGCGCGGCCGCCTTCGACCGGCTGATCAAGACTCTGCAGGAAGCGCTGGGCCTGACCGTGTTCCTGATCACACACGATCTGGACACGCTTTACGCTATCTGTGACCGCGTGGCGGTGCTGGCCGACCAGAAAGTGATCGCCAACGCGCCGCTGCCCGAAATCGAACAGCTGGATCATCCGTGGATCCGCGAATACTTCCACGGCCCCCGCGCCCGCGCCGCGCGCGGACAACTGCCCGAGCACGCCTGATATGGAAACCAAAGCCAATTACGTCCTGATCGGCGCCTTCACCCTGATCATCTCGATCGCGCTGCTGTTCTTCGGTCTATGGGCGGCCAAGTACTCCTCCGACCGCACCTGGCAGCAATACCGGGTAGTGTTCGATGAGGCTGTCACCGGCCTGTCGGTCGGCAGCCCGGTGCAATACAACGGCATCGCCGTAGGCTCGATCACCGAGCTTTCACTCGCCCCCGAGGATCCGCGCAAGGTGATCGCGCGCCTGCGCCTGAACTCGACCACGCCGGTGAAAACCGACACCCGCGCCAAGCTCGCCATCACCAGCCTGACCGGGCCGGCGATCATCCAGCTCAGTGGCGGCACGCCACAGGCAGCGGCGCTGACGGCCGCCAGCAACGAACCGATTCCGACCATCGCCACGGCGCCCTCGGCACTGCAGAACATCACCGATGTGGCCAATCGCGTGGTCGAGCGCATGGACCAGCTGCTCAGCGACGAGAACGTGGGCAAGATCACCACCACGCTGGCCCACCTGGAGACCATCAGCGGCGGTTTGGCCGACCGCGACGAAGGCACCCGGGCGCTGCTGCTGGAAGCACGCGATGCCGCGCGCAACCTCAATGTGACCCTGGGTACGGCCAATGGGGCGATCCAGCATCTGGACCAGAACGTGCTGCGGCAGCTGCCGGCCTCGCTGGAAAAACTCGATACCAGCCTGTCCAAGCTCGACTCGGCCGCCGGCAATGCCGATGCGATCCTTGGCGAGAACCGCGCGGCCATCAACAGCTTCGCCAACGATGGACTGGCCCAGCTGGGCCCGACCCTGACCGAACTGCGCGGACTGATCCGCGACCTGCGCCGGGTCAGTGACCGGCTGGAGAACAACCCGGCGCGCTACCTGCTCGGTCGCGATGCCCCGAAGGAATTCGAACCGAAATGAAGCTTTCCTTTTCAATCCGACTGATCGCGCCATGGTGTGTGCTGGCACTGGCCGGCTGCTCGGTGCTGGCCGGCGGCGACCGCCAATCCACCACCATCTATGCCCCGCAGGTGCGCGTGCAGGCCGATCCGGCCTGGCCCAGCGTTGACTGGCAGCTGGCCATCGCCAAGCCCAGCGCCGCGCGCCTGGTCGACAGCCCGCGCATCAATGTGCGGCCGACGCCGGGCGAACTGGAGGTCTACAAGGGGGCGACCTGGTCGCAACCGGCCACCGACATTCTCGAAGACACCCTGTTGCGCGGTTTCGAGGATTCCGGACGGATCGACGCGGTGGCGCGCATTGCGGCCGGTATCCGCTCCGACTACAAGCTCACCACCGACCTGCGCCGCTTCGAAGCCGATTACCGCGGCGGCGACACCCCGGCGGCGACCATCGAGCTCAATGCCAAGCTGATCCACAGCATCGACCAGCGCGTGGTCGCCTCGCGCACGTTCCTGGTTGCCGAACCGGCCGCCTCCGCTGAGCTGCCCAGCGTGGCGCGCGCCTTTGAAACCGCGCTGGACAAGACGGCTGGCGATCTGATCGGCTGGACGCTGGTCAGCGGCCAGCAGGACGCCGCGGCGCTGCCCGCTCAAGGATCTGTCGGAAAGTAAGGTTGATGCGCTCGCCAGTCGGGCGCCGCGTCTTCGGCAGTGCATGCTGGTAGAAGCGCTGGGTATCGCCGGCCATCACCAGCAGATCCCCGTGGCCGAGCAGGAACTCCCGCTTGCAGGAATGGTCGTCGCGCCGGCGCAGCAGAAAGCGCCGCGGCGCCCCCAGGCTCAGCGAGGCGATCAACGGACGCTCGCCCAGCTCCGGCTCGTCGTCGCTGTGCCAGCCCATGCTGTCACCACCATTGCGATATCGGTTGAGCAGCACGCTGTTGAATCGACTCTGGCAAGCCTGCTGCAACCTTTCACGCAGCGGCAGCAACGACTCCAACCACGGATGCGGCACGAAATCCGCGCCGGAATAACGATAGAACGCGCCTGCATCGCCCATCCAGCAGCTCAACCGCGGCGAATCCACCCAGCGCCCGAACATGCGCAGGCGATGGACTTCCCACGGTACCCCGTCGTGCAGAGCGAGCAGCAATGCATCGGCCTCGGCGGGCGGGAGCCAGCCACGCTTGTATAAGACATTCAGCACCATGCTGGTCATATCGGAACAGCATACTTGAATGCATCCGCGCCATCGTTTGCGGAGCCGCTCCCGAAGCTGGAGAATTCCCACCGCCCTATGCCGTTGCCGAAGACCCCATGCCCGTTGCCCTAGCCTGCCGGCCGATTTTCCAGCGATGACCGATAAACGCTTGCGCCAATCGCTTTTTCCACTGCTGCGTGCCGTGTTCCGAGCGCTGCCGTTGTCCGAAAGCCAACGTGACCGCCTGCGCACGCGACTGCTAGAACGTCATGGTCATTGGGTACCGCTGCCGCCGCGCGGTCGTCAGGAGGAGGGCGCTCCACTTCCAAGCATGTGCCCCGGCGCGCAACTACGTTGTCGTGCGGATGAAGCAGCTATCGGACATGTGTCATGGCGGCAGGCTCCACTGCCCTCGCCGTTGCCTGCGACGCTGGTTGCCTTCTATCTGCCCCAGTTCCACACGTTTCCGGAAAACGACAGCTGGTGGGGCAAGGGTTTCACAGAGTGGCGCAACGTGACCCGGGCCTTGCCCCAGTTTGAAGGCCATGTGCAACCACGTCTGCCAGCTGACTTAGGTTTCTATGATCTTCGAAACCCCCAAGTGATGCGCAACCAGGCGAAACTCGCCACCGAATACGGCATCGGCGCATTCTGTTTCTACTATTACTGGTTCAGTGGTCGCACCCTGATGGAGGATCCACTACGCCAGTGGTTGGCCGACGAAAGCATCGACCTGTCGTTCTGCATGTGCTGGGCGAATGAGAACTGGACCCGGCGCTGGGACGGGCGCGACGGGGATATCCTGATAGGACAGCAGCACAGTGCAGCGGACGACCTGGCCTTCATCCAGCACATCGCACCCTACCTGCGCGACCGCCGGGCACTGAAAGTCGAAGGCAAGCCGATACTACTGGTGTATCGCCCGCTACTGCTGCCCGATGCCCGGGCAACCGCCGGGCGCTGGCGACAGTGGTGTCGTGACAACGACGTGGGCGAAATCCACTTGGCCTACGTACAGGGGTTTGAACGCCCGGATCCGCGCGCCATCGGCTTTGATGCTGCCGTCGAATTCCCGCCCAACATGAGCAATCCGACTTCATTGTCGGCACAGCAGTGGCTGATCAACCCTGACTTTCACGGCGATGTTCGCGACTGGCGGGAATTGGCCAAGGAAATCGTTTCACGACCACTCCCCGACTATCCACTCTACCCGGGCGTGAACCCTGGCTGGGACAACGAAGCCCGGCGCTCTGGAAATGGCCGTATCTACCTGCATGCATCTCCACGTGGCTATCGCGACTGGCTGCATGAAACAGTTTACGGACGCCTAGCCGCGGCAGCTCCGGAGCAACGCCTCGTCTTCATCAACGCGTGGAATGAATGGGCTGAGGGAGCGGTACTGGAACCTGATACCCGGCTCGGCCATGCCTGGTTGGAAGCAACACGCTCAGCGCTGGCTCCTGCCCGTGAGATGCCGCCGGCCTCCCACCCCTGCGCCGTCATCCATGCCTGGTATCCCGACGTGTTCGCCGAACTGCTGCAGGCGCTACAGGACAGTGGACTGACCTGGCGACTGGTGATCACCACCAGCATGAACAGCATGCGGAAATCGAGCGGCTACTTGCCACGTATGGCATGTCGGGGGAGATCCACGCTTTCCCCAACCATGGCCGAGACATTCTGCCTTTCCTGCATGTGGCCGAGGCCCTGCTGGAGGAGGGCGAAGATATAGTGCTGAAACTGCATACCAAGCGTTCGGTTCACCGCCACGATGGTGAGCAGTGGCGGAATGAGATTGTCAGCCGCCTGCTTGCACCGGAACGCGCCGCCCGGATCGTCGAGGGGTTCCGCGCCGATCCGGTGCTCGGCCTGGTGCCTCCTGAGGGGCACGTCCAGCGGCTGGACTATTTCTGGGGCGCGAATGAGCGCAACGTGCGCCGCCTGCTTACCCGCTTCGGGCTCCCGCAGGCGGACCCAGACAACGACTGTTTCATCGCCGGCAGCATGTTCTGGGTCCGTTTGAGGGCCCTGCGACCAATGCTGGATACGCACTTGCAACCCTCCCTGTTTGAAGCGGAAGCCGGACAGGTGGATGGGACCCTTGCGCATGCGCTCGAGCGCACGTTCACACTGGTTGCCCGGCATGCCGGGTTCATCCAGAAGGATGCGGCCACGCTGCTGGGCCTGCCACATGACGATGACTCGACGTATGCCTACGCCCGACGGAGCTGAAGCACAGACGCGAGGGGCTGCGAAACAGCCCCTCCAATCATCACTCTGCGCGCCGGAACGGCACGCCGGTCTTTTCCTTAAGCTCCTCATAGCTGACGCCCGGTGCGGCTTCCACCAGCACCAGGCCGTTGTCGGTAATGTCGAACACCGCCAGATCGGTGATGATGCGATCAACCACCCCCACGCCAGTCAGCGGCAGCGTGCAGTCGGCCAGGATCTTGTGTTCACCGTTCTTGGCGGTGTGCTCCATCAGCACCACCACGCGCTGCACGCCGGCCACCAGATCCATCGCGCCGCCCATGCCCTTGACCATCTTGCCGGGCACCATCCAGTTGGCCAGGTCGCCCTTGTCGGTGACCTGCATCGCGCCGAGGATGGCCAGGTTGATGTGACCGCCGCGGATCATCGCGAACGAATCATGGCTGCCGAAGTAGCTGGCACCGGCACGCGCGGTGACGGTCTGCTTGCCGGCATTGATCAGGTCGGCATCCACTTCGGCTTCGGTCGGGAACGGGCCGATGCCAAGCAGGCCGTTCTCGGACTGCAGCCATACGTCCATGCCTTCGGGGATATGGTTGGCAACCAGGGTCGGCAGGCCGATACCCAGGTTCACATACGCACCATCGGTCAGCTCGCGCGCGGCGCGCTGTGCCATTTCGTCACGGGTCCAGGCCATTTCAGTTCCCCTCCTGACGCACAGTGCGCTGCTCGATGCGCTTTTCCGGCGTTGCGTTCAATACGATGCGATCGACGTAGATCCCCGGCAGGTGCACCTGGTCCGGATCGATGGCGCCGACCGGCACGATCTCCTCCACCTCGACCACGCAGACTTTGCCGGCCATCGCGCAGGCCGGATTGAAGTTGCGCGCGGTCTTGCGGAACAGCAGGTTGCCGGCTTCGTCGGCCTTCCACGCCTTGACCAGCGACACGTCGGCCTTGAGCGCGGTCTCCAGCACATAGTGTTTGCCGTCGATCTCGCGGGTTTCCTTGCCTTCGGCCACCACAGTGCCGTAGCCGGTGGCAGTGAAGAAGGCGGGGATGCCCGCTCCGCCGGCGCGCAGGCGCTCGGCCAGGGTGCTGCGGGTTGAACTCCAGCTCCAGTTCACCGGCCAGGTACTGGCGCTCGAACTCCTTGTTCTCGCCCACATAGGACGAAATCATCTTCCTGATCTGGCGGGTTTCCAGCAGCTGGCCCAGGCCGAAGCCATCGACACCGGCGTTGTTGGAAATCGCCGTCAGCCCCTTGACCCCACTGTCGCGCAACGCGGCGATCAGGGCCTCGGGAATGCCGCACAGGCCGAAGCCGCCGACCGCCAGCGTCTGCCCGTCGGCCACGATGCCGGCCAGCGCCTCGGCAGCGGAGGCATACAGCTTGCCGCGCTTGCCGGTCGGGGTAGAGAGATCGCTCATCGCATCACGCCCACAATAACCAAGGATGCGCGCATTCTAGCGGCGTTCCCGGATCAGTCGCCTTGGACCTTCGTCCAGCCCGCAGACAGCCAGTTACGTAGAGGGCGACTAAACTAGGCGCCTTTATTCCAGCAGGATGCATGCAATGCCTCTCCCCGCCTTCAAGGCCTACGACATCCGCGGCCGCGTGCCGGAAGAACTCAATCAAGACATCGCCCGGAAAGTCGGCAAGGCGCTGGCGGCCCAGCTCGGGGAAGGCGCGGTGGTTCTCGGGCATGACGTGCGCCTGACCAGTCCGGCGTTGCAGGACGCACTGGCCGCCGGTCTGCGTGGCGAGGGCCGGGAGGTGATCGATATCGGCCTGTGCGGTACCGAGGAGGTCTACTTCCAGACCGATCATCTCGGTGCGGCCGGTGGGGTGATGGTCACCGCCAGCCACAATCCGATGGACTACAACGGGATGAAGCTGGTGAAGGAGAGCGCGCGTCCGATCAGCTCCGATACCGGGCTTTTCGCGATCTCCGATGCCGTCGCCGCCGATACGTCCGAGGCGCAAACGCCGCGTGGCGGTCTGCGCACCGAATATGACAAGAGCGCCTACATCCAGCACCTGCTCGGCTATGTGGACGCCGCCGCACTCAAGCCGCTGAAGCTGGTGGTCAATGCCGGCAACGGCGGCGCCGGCGCCGTCATCGATCTGCTGGCACCGCACCTGCCGCTGGATTTCGTGCGCATCTGCCACGAGCCCGATGGCAGCTTCCCCAATGGCATCCCCAACCCGCTGCTGCCGGAGAACCGTGCGCTCACCGCACAGGCAGTGCGCGAACACGGTGCCGACTTCGGCATCGCCTGGGACGGCGACTTCGACCGCTGCTTCTTCTTCGACCACAACGGCCGCTTCATCGAAGGCTATTACCTGGTCGGCCTGCTGGCCCAGGCCATCCTCGCCCGCAACCCGGGCGGCAAGATCATCCACGATCCGCGCCTGACCTGGAACACGGTGGAAATGGTCGAAGCCGCCGGCGGCGTGCCGGTGCTGTGCAAGAGCGGCCACGCCTTCATCAAGGAGAAGATGCGTGCCGAGAACGCCGTCTACGGCGGCGAGATGAGCGCCCATCACTACTTCCGCGAATTCGCCTATGCCGACTCGGGCATGATCCCCTGGCTGCTGATCGCCGCGCTGGTTTCCAGCAGTGGCCGATCGCTGGCCGAACTGGTGGAAGACCGCATGGCGCGCTTCCCCTGCAGTGGCGAGATCAACTTCAAGGTCGCCGATGCGAAGGCGGCGGTGGCGCGTGTGATGGCGCATTTCGCCGCGCAGTCGCCGATGCTGGACCACACCGACGGTATCAGTGCCGATTTCGGTGACTGGCGCTTCAACCTGCGCAGTTCCAACACCGAACCGCTGCTGCGCCTGAACGTGGAAACCCGCGGTGATGCCACGTTGCTGGCGCTGCGCACCCACGAGATTTCCGACCTTATCTCCGCCTGAGGCCCTCCATGAACCCGATCCTGCCCGTCATCCTCTCCGGCGGTTCCGGCACGCGCCTGTGGCCGCTGTCGCGTGAGGCGTACCCGAAGCAGTTCCTGCCGCTGACCGGCGAGCGCACCATGCTGCAGGCGACTTGGCTGCGTGTGGCCGATATCGCCGCGCAGGCGCCCATCGTGGTCGCCAACGAATCGCATCGTTTTGTGGCCGCCGAACAGCTGCAGCAGGTTGGTACCGCACCGTCGGCGATCCTGCTGGAACCGGCCGGCCGCAACACCGCCCCGGCCATCGCCGCCGCCGCGCTGGAGGCCCGCCGCAACGGTGAAGATCCCCTGCTGCTGGTGCTGCCCTCGGATCACCTGATCAATGACATTCCCCGCTTCCACCAGGCCATCGCCCAGGCCGCCAGCCTCGCCGGACAGGGCAAGCTGGTGACCTTCGGCATCCAGCCGACCGCGCCGGAGACCGGCTACGGCTACATCAAGGCGGTGGCCGGTGAGGGTCCGCGCGCGATCGAGCGCTTTGTCGAGAAGCCCGATCTGCAGACCGCACAGGGTTACGTCGCCTCGGGCGAGTACTACTGGAACAGTGGCATGTTCCTGTTCCGCGCGTCCCGTTATCTGGAGGAGCTCGAACGCCTGCAGCCGCAGATCCTGGCTGCCTGCCGTACATCATGGGAGCGGGCCCGCCGCGACAGCGACTTCATCCGCCTGGATGCGGACGCCTTCCAGGCCAGCCCGTCGGACTCCATCGATTACGCGGTGATGGAAAAGACCGCCGATGCGGCTGTGGTGCCGCTGGATGCGGGCTGGAGCGATGTCGGCTCATGGACCGCCCTGCGCGACGTGTCCGCGCAGGACGCCGACGGCAACGCCCATCGCGGCGATGTCATCGCCATCGATTGCCACAACACCTTCGCCTATGGCGACCGTCTGATCGCGATGGTCGGCCTGAAGGATGTGGTCGTGGTCGAAACCGATGACGCGGTGCTGGTCGGCAGATCCGACCGCATGCAGGAGGTCAAGGATGTGGTGGCCCGACTGAAGGCCGACGGTCGCAGCGAAGCCACCTGGCATCGCAAGGTCTACCGCCCCTGGGGGGCCTACGATTCCATCGACAACGGCGAGCGTTTCCAGGTCAAGCGCATCACCGTCAAGCCCGGCGGCACGCTGAGCCTGCAGATGCACCACCACCGTGCCGAGCACTGGATCGTGGTCAGCGGTACCGCCGAGGTCACCCGCGGTGAGGAAGTGTTGCTGCTGACCGAGAACCAGAGCACCTATATCCCGCTGGGCGTGACCCACCGTCTGCGCAACCCCGGCAGGTTGCCGCTGGAGCTGATCGAAGTGCAGTCGGGCAGCTACCTGGGCGAAGACGATATCGTGCGCTTCGAGGACACCTACGGCCGCACCTGAGCCGCACCGATCGCCGCATATGAAAAGCCCCGGGAACTCCGGGGCTTTTCATTCCATCGATCAGCGCTGTGCGCGCAATTGACCGATCACCCGCTGCAGGCCTTCCCGCCACGGCGGCAACACGATGCCAAAGTCCTGCTGCAGTTTGGCATTGTCCAGTACCGACCAGGCCGGACGCCGGGCGGGTGTGGGATATTCCGCGCTGCTGATCGCGTGAACGTGCGGCGCCCTGGTCAGCAGCCCGGCAGACACCGCCTCGGCAAAAATCGCCTCGGCAAAGCCGTGCCAGCTGGTCTGCCCGGAGGCGGTCAGATGCCAGGTGCCGGACAACTGCTCCGGATGCTGCAGTGCTTTGGCCGTAACCTCGGCAATCAGCACCGCCGGCGTCGGCGTTCCGATCTGGTCAGCGACCACGCGCAGTTCCTCACGCTCGGCCCCCACCCGCAGCATCGTGCGCAGGAAATTGGCTCCGTGCGAGGCATACACCCAGGCGGTGCGGAAAATCAGATGGTGACCACCGGCAGCCCGTACCGCGTCCTCGCCATAGCGCTTGCTGGTGCCATACACGCCCAGCGGCGCGGTCGGCTCATCCTCGCGATACGGTGCCGTGCCTTGGCCGTCGAACACGTAGTCGGTGGAGTAATGCACCAGCGGCACGCCATGGGCCGCGCACCAGCGTGCGATCACGCCCGGTGCCTGCGCGTTGGCGGTGAAGGCCGCCTCAACGTCCTGCTCGGCGCGGTCCACGGCGGTGTATGCCGCCGCGTTGACCACCACCGAGGGTTGCAGGCGATCCAGCAGCGCCGGCAGGCTGTCCGGCTGG
>NZ_BAZI01000023.1 GCF_001310775.1 Stenotrophomonas pictorum JCM 9942 | reverse complement strand
CGATCGTGCCAGTTCAAAGACAAGACCGCCGCCTGACGCGGCGAGACCGCCGGCCGCAGGCGCGGCCCCCTCGTCATGGCGCCCGTCGGTCACTGCGGGCCGGTTGATCCTGCATGGCCGCTACGTGTGCAAGGCACGAGAACCGGGCTACGTCCCGTGAGTGACCCATGAGCTGTGCCCGCTCAAGGACAGCGGCGTGCCGCCGACGCGCACGATCCCCGGATCTATCGTGCAAGGGGAGTTGCCTTGAGACGGGCTGACAGGCGCAGCGCAAGGCGCAATCCTTCCAGCCAGATGAAGGTCAGTGCGAGCATGATTGCCGCACCGGCCACAATCACCGGGGTCGGCATCGAAAGACCCATGATGTGGCGCAGATACGGCACGCTGATCGCCAATGTCAGCAGCAGCACGACGCCGAGGAACATCGGCCTGAGCCAGCGGTTGCGCATGTGGCCGCGCGCAACCAGGGAATGATCCGGATGACGGTTGGCAAGGACCAGAGCGAACAGGCCAAAGATGAGCGCAATGAAGACTGCCGTGCGGCCGTGCGTCACATCGATACCCGCGCTGAGTATGCTTCCATAGCCGGCCAGCAGGACCATGGCAGCGCCGATACCCTGCACAATGGCAACGGCAATATTTCCCGCGGCAAACGGTGATTCGGCCAAGGCACGCGGCGGACGCTGCATGACGCCATCGGCTTCCGGCTCGGCTTCGAACACTATCGAACACGAGGGATCGATCAGCAGTTCCAGCAGGACGATGTGCACCGGCATCAGCATCACCGGCCAGTGCAGCAACGAGGGTACCAGCGTCAGCGCAATGATCGGCATATGCACCGCAAACACGAAGCGGGTCGCCTTGGTGATGTTGTCGTAGATGCGTCGTCCCTGGCGGATCGCCTCGACGATGCTGGCGAAACTGTCATCCAGCAGGACCAGCGATGCCGATTCGCGCGCGACATCGGTACCGCGTTTGCCCATGGCGATGCCGACATCGGCCGCTTTCAGCGCCGGCGCATCGTTGACGCCGTCGCCGGTCATGGCAACCACCTCCCCATCCTCGCGCAGCAGACGGACCAGCCGCAGCTTCTGCACCGGCTTCAGCCGCGCGCACACATCGACGTGGCGCAAGCGCGCCAGCAACGCCGGATCATCCAGCGTATCGATCTGGGCACCGGTGATGACGTCCGCACGCTCACTAAGACCCACTTCACGAGCGATCGCCATGGCGGTGGCCGGATGGTCGCCGGTCAGCATGATGATGCGGATGCCGGCCGCACGGCACTCGGCGATCGCCGCCGGCACCTCAGGCCGCGGTGGATCGACAAAGCCGAGCAGGCCGAGGAACTGGAAATCGAAATCATGCTGGCTGTGCGGCGGCGTCTCGCCCTGCCAGCGTCCACGTGCAACGCCCAGCACGCGCAGGCCGCGCGCGGCCATCGCTTCGGCCTGGGCCAGTATCCTCTTCGCGCCGGCGGCATCCAGATGGCACAGATCCACGACCGCCTCGGGCGCGCCCTTGGTCGCCAGCATGTGTTGCGTGCTCCCCCCGACCGGGAAGACGCGCGTCATCGCGAGAATCTCGGACGACAACCCATACTCGAAATCGGGTGACCACTCCGCATGCACATGCGCGCTGCCATTGAGCCAATGCATGCCGAACTGCTGGATCGCCTTTTCCATCGGATCGAAGGGATCGACCGGGGTCGCCAGCATCGCGAACTCCACCAGTTCGTGGAACGGCTCGGCGAGCGCCTCGGCGCCGGCGCTGACAAACGTCGCATCTTCCCGCCGCAGTTCGGCAACCTGCATGCGGTTTTCGGTCAGCGTGCCGGTCTTGTCCACCGCCAGCACCGAGATGGCACCGAGCGCCTCGACGGCCGGGACCCGCCGGGTCAGCACCTTGCGTTGCGAGATCCGCCACGCGCCCAGCGCAAGGAACACGGTCAGGATGACCGGAATCTCCTCGGGCAGGATGGCCATTATCAGGGCGGTGCTGGCGAGCAGGCTTTCCACCAGTCCGTGCGCATCCCACAGCCAGTTCACGAGGAAGTACACCGCTGCCAGGCTCAGTCCACCCACAGCCAGATTGCGCACCAGCCGGCGCGAAGCCAGTTGCAGGCCGGAGCGTGGTTCCTCGGTCGCCGCCAGCGCTTCACCAATACGCCCGACCGCCGTCGCCGCCGCCGTCGCGGTGACCTCGGCCAGGCCCACGCCACGCGTTACCAGGGTGCTGGCTAACAACTGGTTGCTGGCGGTCCCAGGCAGCTTGGCCACGGGCACCGCCTCACCGGATATCAGCGACTCGTTGGCATCCAGCTGGCCATCGATCAGCAACGCATCTGCAGAAATGCGGTCGCCTTCATGCAGGATGAGCAGATCACCGACGACGACCTCCCGGCCGGGAATACGCAATTCCTGGCCATCACGCAGGACCAGGGCGCGTGGTGCCGACAGATCGCGCAAGGATTCAAGCGCACGCTGGGTCTTGCGCTCCTGGATCACGGTGATGCCAATCACGACAAATACAGAGCTCAACAGGAAGATCGCTTCGGCCGTATCCCCCAGTAGAAGATAGAGGACGCCGGCGACGAGCAGCATCAGGAACATCGGTTCGAGCAGGATCCCCAAGACAATGCCGATGAACGTCTTGGGACGGGTGCCGGGCAGCATATTGGGCCCGTCCATGGCGAGCCGGCGCGCGGCCTCTTCGCCACTGAGGCCTTGCAGATCCCGGTTCGAGGGTGGGCGCGTTGCGTTCATCCGCTGAATTTCCCCGGCATGCTTGATTGCGTCGTCCCCATCACTCTACGGCCACCCTTGAAGGTCATGTCGCAGGTGAACAGGCACACAGGCAAATCCATTGTGCCGTAAAGGCCCATGCCATGGCGGGAGGGTATCCACTCCTTGCAGGTGCCCCCCTGCCCGCCGCCCGATCCAACGGTGTGAGCCGACCGCTCGCGAGCAACGAGCGGGTATCTGCCTGAATCCCCCTCATCCGCGCAGCACAAGCCGGGCGCCCTACCGTCTTCCCGCGCGAACCCACCACCGGCCTTTCCCGAGGACGGGCCGGATCAAGAATCTGAGGATTCCGGAGGTCTGCGGTGGGTCGGACGCGGCCTCCCCCTCTGCGCCGCTCTCCTACCGACCATCCCGGCCCCCTCATCACCAGCCGGACAGCAGCTCCTCCAGACGAAGCCACCGGCACATCCCCCCGGGCGCCCCCAGGCAAAGCGCGCCAGGGACCCGCCAGTGCCTACCGGCGCCACAACAGCGGCCGCCGGATCACAGCTGCGATTTGATCGGCAGGATGAACTTCTCCATGAACTTCTCCTTCAAGGGCCGCTGCTCCCACATGGCGTAGGTGTATCGCACCGTGTGCTCCAGGTCGGCATCAAACACGTCGGTCATGCGTGCGGCAAAGGCGGCGTCGTACACGTTGAGGCTGGCTTCGTCGTTGAGCCGGAAGCTGCGTACATCGAAGTTCGTGGACCCCACCGAACTCATCACCCCATCCACGATCAGCAGCTTGTTGTGCATCATCGTGGGCTGGTATTCGTAGATCTCCACGCCGGCCAGCAACAGCTCGCCCCAATGCGCCTTCGAGGCCAGGCGGACGGTCTCGGAGTCGATGTGCTTGCCGGGCAAGGTCACGCGCACCCGTACCCCCCGGTGGCGGGCGGTGATCAACGCCTTGATGATCAACTCATCGGGCACGAAATATGCCGCCTGCAGGTCGATGGTGTGCTCGGCCGCCGCAATGGCCATCAGGTACATCAGATGCATGCTCTCGCTGCCGCCGGCAGGCGATGCCACGAACATGTGGCGTCCATCTCCCCGGCAGGCACAAGCGGCGGAAAATAGTCCGCTCCGTTGAGCACCTGGCCGGTGGTCTTGATCCAGTTGTCGTTGAAGGCGGCCTGGATCTGTGCGACCGCCGGGCCCTCTATCCTGAAGTGCAGATCGCGCCAGTGTTCGCCGTCCTGGGCATGTCCACTCCACTGGTCGGCAATGCCTACCCCGCCGGTGAAACCCAGCTTGCCGTCGATCACCAGCAGCTTGCGATGGGTACGGTTGTTGAGGCGCCCCAGGTTGTACCACTTGAGCGGACGGTACTGGTGCACCTCGGCGCCGGCGTCGCGGATCTGATCCAGCAGACGGGTGTCCATCTTCAGGCTGCCCACCCAGTCCACCATCACCTTGACCTGCACGCCTGCACGGGCGCGCTCGGCCAGGGCATCTGCAAACTCCTGGCCTATCTGCCCGGACCAATAGATATAGGTTTCGAAAGTGATCGTCTTCTGCGCCGAGTGGATCGCCTCCAGCATCGCCGGGAAAATCTCGTCACCGTTTTCCAGATCGGTGACCCGGTTGCCCGGTATCAGCCCGGGCCCGAGCAACACACCCATTTCCCTGCGAAATTGCGGGCTGTCGGCCGCGTACAGATGCTCGATCCTGCGCTCGAGCTTCTTCTCCGAGGTTTTGAAATTCATCGCCACCACCGCCAACAGCAGCGTAATCAGGGCGGTGGTCACGATCGTCCAGACCATGCGTTTTCGGCTCCAGCGTTTGGCCATGGGGCAGTCCCACGTGGGAAGCCAACAAACTAACTGCAGGCCGGATCAGCTGTGCGTGAAGCCGCCCGGTGCCGAACAGCGAAACCCGGCGGTTGTTTGCACGCCCATGATGGCTGCGCCCCCCTGTAACTGGAGGCCGTCTCGTCCGCCCGGATGGCAGGGCTGCAACAGCCAGAAGCGTCACTGGCGGAGCCACGCAACGGGGGCGCATAGCGTTCCCGGCGGCGGCCCGGATGGCCCACCCCGGGCCTGTTGTTGATCAAATGGGACGGTCCCCGCCTCGCCTTCCGACGTTTCCGCGCTCCCCGCGCAATGCCCGCATTGCTCCCGCTGAATGCGCAGGTATCACTGCCATCTGCGCGACACGGCGCGGTAACAGCGGCGCGTCCCAATACCGTGGCGCCTGTCCGGCGGGGACGTGCGGCGTTGCCGAACTGTCACATTTACGCAATCTTTACGCCCTAGCCTTCGCTGCATCCTCAACCCGCCTGCAAGGCCCTCCACTCATGAAACTGCATCGCCAGCTCCTCACTGCAGCCGTTGCTGCGGCGCTGTTTGTACCGGTCGCCCACGCGGAAGTCGCCATCGACGTCATCGGCGGTTCCGAAATCACCTTCGAAGGTCTGGTGCAGGCCGACGGCAACTGGTTCGACAACGACCGCGCCGACCTCAACGGCAGCACTGGCAAGAACGGCAAGGACAGCGAGTTCGAACTGCGTCGCGCCGAGCTGGTGCTCAAGGGCAAGGGCCCGGGCAACATCGAGTGGGTGGTCGGTTACGACGCCAAGGCCGACAAGTTCCTGGACACCAACGCCAAGTACAAGCTGGGCGGCAACAGCAACCACTACCTGCAGGTTGGCCAGTACAAGCAGCCCAACAGCCTGGAAGAACTCTCCAGCACCAAGAACAACGATTTCATCTCCAAGGCCACCGTCACCAATACCTACGCCGTCGCCCGCCGCCTGGGTGTGGGCTATGGCCTCGGTGACAGCAACTGGTCGGTCACCGCCTCGGCCTTCGGCCGCGAGCTGACCCGCGATCTGGCCCACGGCAGCGGCTACGGCCTGCGCGGCACGTTCGCCCCGATCAACGACAAGGGCAACATCCTGCACTTCGGCCTGAGCTACGCCGACTACGACACCGACGCCGACACCCTGCGTCTGCGCGCCCGCCCGAATGCCGACCTGGCCACCGTGCGCCTGGTGGACACCGGCGACATGAAGGACAGCGACCGCATCAGCACCCTCGGCGCCGAAGCCATGTACGTGCAGGGCCCGTTCAAGGCGCAGGCCGAGTACTTCAACGCCAAGGTCAAGCGCTATGACCACGACAACTACACCAGCGACGGTTACTACCTCAGCGGCGTGTGGAACGTCACCGGTGAGACCTGGAGCTACAAGGGTGGCACCCCGGGTCTGGGCCTGCCCAATGACCCGGGCCGTGGCATGTGGCAGCTCGGCGCCCGCTTCGATCACATCGATCTGAACGACGGTGGCCTGCGTGCCCCGGCCATGGTCGGCGGCGCACCGCTGGTGGATGGCGTGCTCGGCGGCAAGATGGATGTCTGGACCGTGGGCGCCAACTGGTACTGGCGCTCCAACTTCAAGGCCTCGCTGAACTACGTGATGGTGGACAGCAAGAAGTACAGCTCCAGCGCGCGCGGCTTTGTCAGCGACAAGCCCAACATCCTGGAAGCCCGCCTGCAGTTCTTCTGGTAAGCCGTTGCCGCCCGCGGTGCTGTGACACGAACGCCCCGCAAGGGGCGTTCGTTGTTTCCGGCCGGTGGCTTCGGCGGGAGTGGCGCCCGCCCCGTGATGCTCGATGAAGGTCAATCGCACGCTGCACCTACAACCACGAAGCCCTGCGGATACTATCTACGGTATCCCTCTTATCACTTGACCCATGGCGACGACTTGCCAAGAGCTAAATCGCACCTTTTTTGATCTACCCACCGATGAAAACACCCAAATCGAGACTGCTGAGCTCTTGGCTGATCTCGCCATTGGCGGAAGGGCTGACTGGTCTACCCTACTGGATTCCGAGCGCATTCTGATCGTCTCTGAAGCAGGCATGGGCAAGACATACGAGTGCCAGCGCCAACAGCAAAGGCTTTGGGAGGAAGGCCGATCGGCGTTCTTTGTGGAGTTGGCCACGCTGGCGACGGACCCGCTGGAAAGGCAGTTCTCCACCGAAGAGAGGCAGCGCTTCGACAACTGGAAAGTAGCGCAGACCGAACGCGCATTCTTTTTCCTGGACTCGGTCGACGAGTTGAAGCTCACCCAGCGCTCTTTTGAAACGACTCTCAAGCAGTTCGCCGCGACCTTAGGCGACAACCTTGAGCGAACGTGCATCGTTCTGACGACGCGCCCGACCACATTCGACTTGAATGTCGTTCGAAAGCGGCTCCCGGTTCAACCACCTCTGGATGTGTTCGTACCCGAGGACTACTTCGCCAACGTGGCGATGAGCGTGAACAAAGACAAGTCGGTCAAGCGATCAACGCCGGAATGGCGATTTGTCGCCCTGTCGGCATTGGACGCGAAGCAGATGCGTGCACTCGCAGTTGCCCAAGGCGTGGGTGACCCGGATGAGCTGCTCGACGCCGTCAATGCCCACCATGCTTACGACTTCGCTAAGCGTCCGTTAGATTTTCTGGAGCTTTGTGGTGACTGGAAGCTGCATGGACGCATTCGAACCCACCGCGAGCAAGTGGATAGCAGCATCGATATCAAGCTTCGGGCCCGCGGCGACCGGCCGGAACGAACGCAGTTGCCGCCACAACGGGTACGCGACGGGGCAGCTCGATTGGCCTTGGCTTGCCTCCTCTCGCGAAAATTTACGCTCTGGCACAGCAGCGACGATGACCGCGGCCGAGGGGACGCCCCCCTGGACCCGGCCAAGATCCTGGACGACTGGTCAGACGATGAGGTGAAAACGCTGCTCGAACGCCCCCTGTTCGGCTTCGCAACCTATGGGCGAGTTCGATTCCACAATCGATCCATCGTCGAATTCCTAGCGGCGGAACGGCTCAAATTGCTCGTGGATCGCGGACTTCCGATCCGGGCATTGATGCGCCTGCTGTTCGCGACAACACCGGAGGGCCAGCGGATCGTCAAGCCCTCGCTGCAGCCCGTTGTGGCTTGGCTGGCGCCCCACATTTCTACGGTTCGCGCCGAACTACTCGATCATGAGCCGAGCGTTCTGCTGCGACATGGCGACCCCGGCTCATTGAACCTGACGCTGCGGACGCAGGCGTTGGAGCGATACGTTCACATGTACGGCGCTGGAGGCTGGAGAGGTCAGGGGATTCCGAATCTGCAGGTCCAACGCCTAGCCACAAACGATCTCAACGAGGTCATCGCCTCCCTGTGGGCTGGCGGTGTTAGGAATCCCGAGGTTCGGGAGACGCTGCTTGAATTGATCGGCGCTGGACAGATGACAGGGTGTGCAGACATCGCCTATGGCGTTGCCACCGATCCAGACAACGATGCGCGCGATCGTTTGAATGGGCTTCTGGCGCTCGCGGAACTCCAGGATTCGCGCCTATCGGCATTGCTAGATCTGATCGCCGTCTCATCGCCAGATTGGCCTGAGGATCTGGCGCAATCTGTCATCTATCACCTGTTTCCCCGGCACTTATCGGTTCCGCAACTCGTCAAGACGCTTGCACGTCTCTCTCCAAAATTGCGTGAGATCGGGGGCATCTCAACCATGCTGCCGCTGGCAATCGCCAAGGCGAAGTTGGAGCCTACTGCTTGGGCGGAGCTGCAACACCGACTGGCAGAACTGGTATCCAACAGTTGCCGCTGGCACGACCAGCACTATCGAGTCACATCCGGTCGTCAGGATCTAGTGCCTGCGTTGCTGGTCGCCAGCCGGCGCCGGCTAGAGATGGGAGAAACCGGCTCCGATCTCTTCGATGCCGTCGCGCTTGCCGGGTTGCTGGCGAAATCGGATCATGACGCGACCGAAGACACCAAGACTCTGAGGCTGTCCTCACCGCCGCGCCAAGCGAGGTTCGCGCCGACGTGTTCTGGGCCAGTGACCGTCTGGTCAGAGAGCACTACCCAAAGGACGACTGCGAACCTTTCTTTCGCTTCCATCAGTTCGAGTTGCATGGTGCATACCAAATCGAACTTCAAAAGGATGCCGACTGGCTTCTGAGCACGCTCTCCGATACCTCCGAGCCGCTTGCGAATCGCGAGCTAGCCTTGGAAACCTCCCTTCGCTACTCGGGTGACCACCCGGATCGCCTAGCATGGCTGAAGCAACTCGTAGCAATGTCCCGCGACAGCGAAGCACTGGAGGTCCGCGCCAAAGAGTTTCTTAGTGCCGTGGAGAACCCAGGTCCCAAGCCTACATGGCAGATAGAGAGTGAAACGCGCAGGGAAAAATCCCAAAGAAGGCACGCCAAGAATCTTGCCAGCTGGAAGCTGTTTTGGCGAGAGCTGAACAATGATCCCGGAGCGGCTTTTTCAGACGATCGCGTCGACAACACCAGTTGGAACCTCTGGCGCACCATGGAGAAGGATACTCAGGATCACTCGTTCTCCGGATGGAACCCTGGGTTCATCGAGCGCGCGTTCGACAAGGATATGGTGGATCGCTTCAGGGGCGCGCTCGCGGCAGCGTGGCGCAAGGACCGTCCCACCCTGCAGTCAGAGCGGCCTGTTGACCAGCGCAACAGCTATCTGATGCGATGGCGCACGGGTCTTGCAGGCCTCTATGCGGAGTCTGAAAGCGCCACTTGGGCATCCAAGCTCACCGCGGAAGAAGCAGATCTCGCTTGCCGTTATGCATTGCTGGATCTGAATCGGCTACCCCCTTGGCTCGATGCGCTTGCGCGGGTACATCCAGCCGTTGTGGAAGCAATGATCGGGAAGGAACTCCTGGATGAGTTGGAGGATGTGGATGCGAAGCACTCGATGCTCCTACAGGACATCTCCCATGCATCCCCCGCGGTCATCACACTGTTTCTCGTACGCATCAGGTCTTGGTTGAAGGATTTGCTTGCCAAGGGAGATGCTTCCATCTTGGAGGCCGACAAAGTGGGGCGCGCAACGAAGCTTCTTCTCGATCATGGAGATGGCCAAGACACCGCCTACATGTGGGCAAAAGGACGATCGAAGTTGCAGGGAACCCCCGCACCGTTAGAAACCCAGTTCTGGCTCCCGATCCTTGCCCGCTTGGATCCTGCGATATGCGTTGAAGAAATGGAGCGGCTAGCCAGCTCAATCTTGCCTGCACAGCATTCGCAAGTCGTCGGTTGGTTCTCGTCACTGTTCGGCCACGAATCCGATCTGGATTTGTCCAAGTTCGAGGCGTCGCCCGAGCTGCTGTTGCGGCTCGTCAGGCTAGCCAATCGGCACATCAGGCTCGAGGACGACCTGAATCATGACGGTGTCTACTCGCCTGGTCATCGGGACCATGCGCAGCGCGTCCGGAGCGTACTGGGGAATTCGCTATTGGGCATCACGGGACCCGGAGCATGGGACATCAAGATGCAGTTCGCCGAGGACCCCGAAGTTTCGCATTATCGCGACCGCATCAGGGCAATTGCCTTGGAGAAGTTGGCGGAAGACTGGGATGCCGTCGTTCTGAGCGAGGCCGAGGTTGTGAGGTTGGAACGTGAGCACGATTTCTCGCCAATCAGCCGCGTGGAGATGGCAGCCCTGCTCGACACAAGGCTTGCTGACATCGAAGATCTCCTGCTCCAGGACGCGTCACCACGGGAGCTCTGGGCAACAATCAGCATTGAACGATTGCTGCGCCGTTCGCTGGCGGCAGAATTCCAGAAAATGGCCAGGGGAGCCTATCTGGTCAATCAAGAGGCCGTAACGGGCGATGAGAAAGAGTCCGATATCCGCCTAGCCTCTACTGCAGCACATCTGGAAGCAGTGATCGAGCTCAAAATCGGCGAAAAAGGTTATACCTTTTCCGATCTTCGGAGTGCACTCCACTTGCAGCTGGTGGGGAAGTACATGTCGCCCGAGCACCGGCGCGTTGGCTGTTTGTTGATATCGATCAGGACAGATCGATCCTGGAAGGATCCAGATACCGGAAACAGGATGGAGTTCGAAGAGGTAGTAGCCCTCTTAGACGCCGAAGCGAAGGCATTGACGGCTAGCTTGGGGTATGGGGCGTTCGTTGCCGTCAGGGGTCTTGACCTGCGCCCCAGAGGAAAGACGTAGTGCCCCTGAAAAAACAGTGTCAGATGGCCGCTTCAGGCAGGAAATTGCCGCTCGCGGCGCGGGTGGCTCTTTCCTAGGGCTGGCAACTGCCGCTCCAAAAAAACCGGGGCTGCGGCCTCCCCGGGCGGACAACTTAAGGACTCATTGGCTGCACGAGTTGGCCCCAAGCGGCCAACTTATCCCTACAAGAACAACCGCCCCCTCCGCTGCCGGACGCACTGCACACCATGTCCTGAGCGACCCGCGCCGCTGTCACAGGCGCGTCATATGACAGACGCGGCGTTGTCATCCAATGGTTATGGAATAGGCGCCGGGCGGACCTACCGCACCTCACCCTCCCAGGAGCCTTTCGTGATCCACGCCATCAAATCGCGCGCCGCTGTCGCCATCCTCGCCGCGTCCTCCGTGTTCGCCGCCAACGCTGCCGATATCACCGGTGCCGGCGCCTCCTTCATCTATCCGGTCATGTCCAAGTGGTCGGCCGACTACAGCGCCGCCACCGGCAAGCGCGTGAACTACCAGTCGATCGGCTCGGGCGGCGGTATCGCCCAGATCAAGGCCAACACCGTGGACTTCGGCTCCTCCGATGCGCCGCTCAAGCCCGAAGACCTGGCCGCCTCGGGCCTGGTGCAGTTCCCCTCGGTGATCGGCGGCGTGGTGCCGGTGCTGAACGTGCCGGGTGTGGACGCCGGTGCGATGAAGCTCGACGGCCCGACCCTGGCCAACATCTTCCTGGGCAAGATCACCAAGTGGAACGATCCGGCCATCGTCGCGCTCAACGGCGGCCTGACTCTGCCGGACAGCAAGATCACCGTGGTGCACCGCTCCGACGGTTCGGGCACCACCTTCAACTTCGTCAACTACCTGTCCAAGGTCAACGGCGACTGGAAGACCACCGTGGGCGAAGGCACCTCGGTGCAGTGGCCGGTCGGCATCGGTGGCAAGGGCAACGAGGGCGTGGCCGCCTACGTCAAGCAGATCAAGGGTTCGATCGGCTATGTCGAGTTCTCCTACGCGCTGCAGAACCGCCTGACCTTCTCGCGTATGAAGAATGCCGCCGGCAACTTCGTGCAGCCGCGTGACGAGACGTTCTCCGCCGCGGCCGCCAGCGCCGACTGGGCCAACGCCCGCGACTTCTACCTGGTGATGACCAACGCCCCGGGCGAGCAGTCCTGGCCGATCACCGCCACCAACTTCATCCTGATGCGCAAGCAGCCCAAGAGCGCCGAAGGTGCCAAGGCGGCCGTGGAGTACTTCCGCTGGATCTACGCCAACGGCGATGCGCAGGCCCGCCAGCTGGACTACGTGCCGCTGCCGGACTCGCTGGTGCGCCAGATCGAAAGCTACTGGCAGCAGAACGTCCGCTACTGAGGAGTGCGGCGGCGAGACCCTCTCCCTCGCCGCCTGCGCCACCGGCCCCGCCGGGGAAGCCCTCTCCCTTCCCCGGCGGGTCGGCACGGACGCCGCATCCACCACCAGGCCGCCCTTCGGGGCGGTTTTGGTTTCCGCCGCCCGCAGCGGCAACCCTTCGGACCATCGACGGGCGATATCAGAAGCCGCTACCGGCGGTTTGGGATTGCCGCCTTCGTTGGCGGCCCCCTTCGGGCCATCGACGGGCGACGTCAGAAGCAGTTCCCGGCGGTTTGGGGTTGCCCCGGCGCTGTCCGCGTCGCGTTCCTGTCCCTGTTGAAGGGCCGAAAAGCGCCTTGTTTTGAGACAGAAGTCTCATCGATGCCGAAAAAAGCGGCATCGTTGCCACTTCAAGTGCCATCGTTGCCCCAAAAAGGGGCAACGTTGCCGAAAAAAGTGGCATCGATGCCCCAAAAAGGGGCAAGCGTGCCGAAAAAAGCGGCAGTGATGCCCCAAAAAGGGGCAACGTTGCCGGTCAAAGTGGCATCGATGGCGAAAAAAGCGGCATCGATGCCGTTTCAAGTGCCATCGTTGCCCCTTTTTGGTGCAAACCCGCCGCACCCGATGGCGGGACACCGGCTTCCAGCGGCGGCGGTGGCGCTCGCCCACCCTCGGTTACAGCAGCGGCGTCCATCCGTCCGGTCCCCACCCGGTCCTCTCCCGGTCCGCCCGCTCCGGCAGCACACCAACCACCGGCCGCGCCCCGTCCCGGCGAGCGCCGCGCTCCTGCCCGGCAAGTCCTTGCCGGCATAGGGGATTTCAGATTCTTTCGGCGGTGTAATCAGGCTGTAACAAAAACATCATTTCATAGCCTCATCCGCTGGCCCTGCCGGCATCTGCCCCGCTATGGAGTGACCCATGAAGCTGCACACGACCGGTCTTGCCGCCCTCTCGCTGGCCATCGCGCTGGGCCTGTCGGCCTGCGTTGGCGCGGGCAACCAGGCCGCTTCCACCCCGGACAACGCCGCCACCGGCGCTGCCGCCGCCGGTGACAAGGTGTCCGTCGAAATCTCCGGCGCCGGCGCCTCCTTCATCTTCCCGCTGGTGTCCAAGTGGTCGGCCGACTACAACGCCGCCACCGGCGCCAAAATCAACTACCAGTCCATCGGCTCGGGCGGTGGCATCGCCCAGATCAAGGCCGGCACCGTGGACTTCGGTTCCTCCGACAAGCCGCTTTCCACCGAAGAGCTGGCGCAGGCTGGCCTGGGCCAGTTCCCGTCGGCGATCGGCGGCGTGGTGCCGGTGGTGAATCTGGAAGGCCTGCAGCCGGGCCAGCTGCGCCTGACCGGCCCGCTGCTGGCGGACATCTTCCTGGGCAAGATCAAGACCTGGAACGACAAGGCCATCGCCGAAGCCAACCCGGGCGTGCCGCTGCCCGACACCAAGATCACCCTGGTGCACCGCTCCGACGGTTCGGGCACCACCTTCAACTTCTCCAACTACCTGTCCAAGGTCAGCGGCCAGTGGAAGGACAGCGTCGGCGAAGGCACCTCGGTGCAGTGGCCGGACGGCGTCGGTGGCAAGGGCAATGAAGGGGTGGCCTCTTACGTGAAGCAGATCAAGGGTTCGGTCGGCTACGTCGAGCTGGCCTACGCGCTGCAGAACAATATGCCGTACGCCTCGATGCAGAACGCCGCCGGCAACTGGGTGCAGCCGACCGCCGACACCTTTGCCGCCGCCGCGGCCAGCGCCGACTGGGCCAACGCCAAGGATTTCAACCTGGTCATCACCAACGCCCCGGGCGCCAATGCGTGGCCGATCACCGCCACCAATTTCATGCTGATGCACAAGCAGCCCAAGGATGCCAAGCGCAGCGCCGATACCCGCGCGTTCTTCAAGTGGGCCTTCGAGAGCGGCCAGGCCCAGGCCAACGAACTGCATTACGTGCCGCTGCCGGCCGAGCTGGTGACGCAGATCGAAAGTTACTGGGCCAGCGAGTTCAAGTGACGCAATGACGCGGACGCACCACCGGTGCGTCCGCCTTTGTCATTGCGTCATCCCCGCGCAGACGGGGACAACGACCTCAACGATATGTACTCCCCGCCCCCGGGGACAGAAACACCACCGCATCCTCTTGGGCCCCCGCCGCTGCCATGAATGCCATCGCACCGACCCTAGTTCCGCCCAGCTCGCGCGATCTGCGTGATGCCCGCAACGACCGGCTGTTCCGCTGGTTCCTGATCGCCACGGTGATCCTGGTGCTGGTCGCCTTGGCCAGCGCCGCGCTGTCGATGCTGTGGGGCGGCCGTCATGCCCTGCAGGAGCAGGGCCTGAGCTTTTTCTATTCGGCCGACTGGAACCCGGTCGAGAACAAATTCGGTGCGCTCGCGCCGATCTACGGCACCATCGTCACGGCCTTGATCGCGATGCTAATCGCGGTGCCGGTGAGCTTCGGCATCGCCTTCTTCCTGACCGAAGTGGCGCCGCGCTGGCTGCGCGGCCCGGTCGGCACCGCCATCGAACTGCTGGCCGGTATTCCCTCGATCATCTACGGCATGTGGGGCCTGTTCGTGCTGGTGCCGGTGATGACCGAGTACGTGACCCCGTTCCTCAACGACCACCTCGGCACCCTGCCGCTGATCGGTCCGCTGTTCCAGGGCCCGCCGCTGGGTATCGGCATGCTCACCGCCGGCTTCGTGCTGGCGATCATGGTCATCCCCTTCATCTCCTCGGTGATGCGCGAGGTGTTCCTCACCGTGCCCACGCGGCTGAAGGAATCGGCCTACGCGCTGGGCTCGACCAAGTGGGAAGTGAGCTGGGACATCGTCCTGCCCTACACCCGCTCGGCGGTGATCGGCGGTGTGTTCCTGGGCCTAGGCCGCGCCCTGGGCGAGACGATGGCGGTGGCCTTCGTGATCGGCAACAGCGTGCGCCTGACCCCCTCGCTGCTGGAGCCGGGCACCACCATCGCCGCGCTGATCGCCAACGACTTCGGTGAAGCCACCGAAACCTACCGCTCGGCGCTGCTGCTGCTCGGCTTCGTGCTGTTCATCGTCACCTTCGTGGTGCTGGCCATCGCCCGCCTGATGCTGATGCGCCTGTCCCGCAAGGAGGGCAACTGATGTCCGCCACCTCGTCCGATTCGCTGTACCTGCGCCGCCGCATCACCAATGGCGTGGCCCTGTTCCTGGGCTGTGCCACGGCGGTGTTCGGCCTGTTCTTCCTGGGCTGGATCCTGTGGACGCTGCTGTCCAAGGGCCTGCCCGGCATCAACCTCAACCTGTTCACCCAGATGACACCGCCGCCGATGCAGGAAGGCGGTCTGCTCAACGCCTTCTTCGGCAGTGCGGTGATGTGCGCCCTGGCCATCGCCATCGGCACCCCCCTGGGCGTGGCCGCCGGCACCTGGCTGGCCGAGTACGGCAATGCGCGCAAGGCCGGCACCGTGGTGCGTTTCGTCAACGACATCCTGCTGTCGGCACCGTCGATTGTGCTGGGCCTGTTCGTCTACACGCTGTACGTGATGCAGACCGGCGGCCAGTTCTCGGCCTTTGCCGGCGCGCTGTCGCTGGCCTTCATCGTGCTGCCGGTGGTGATCCGCACCACCGACGAGATGCTGCGGCTGGTGCCGGTGCAGATGCGCGAGGCCGCGCTGGCGCTGGGCGTGCCGCAGTGGAAGGTGATCATGCAGGTGCTCTACCGCAGCGCGATGGCCGGCATCGTCACCGGCATCCTGCTGGCCCTGGCCCGCATCTCCGGCGAGACCGCGCCGCTGCTGTTCACCGCCTTCGGCAACCAGTACTGGAACTCCAACGTGTTCCAGCCGATGGCCTCGGTGCCGGTGGTGATGAACCAGTTCGCCGGCAGCCCGTATGAATCCTGGCAGGTGCTGGCCTGGGCCGGTGCCCTGGTGCTGACCGTGTTCGTGCTGCTGGTCAGCCTCTCCGCGCGCGGTCTGCTGCTGCGCAACCGCATTTCAAACGACTGATCCCATGGACCTTCCCATGAACGACCTCACCAACGCCGTGCCGATGCAGCGCATCGCCGTGCCCGCCGCCCACCAGTCGCTGCACACCCCGGCGCCGGTCAAGCTCGCCGCGCGCGGCCTGGACTTCTACTACGACAAGTTCCATGCGCTGAAGAACATCCACCTGGAGATTCCGGAAAAGCGCGTCACCGCGCTGATCGGTCCCTCCGGCTGCGGCAAGTCCACCCTGCTGCGCATCTTCAACCGCATCTACGCGCTGTATCCCAAGCTCGAAGCGCGCGGGGAAGTGCTGCTGGACGGCGAGAACATCCTCTCGCCCAAGTACCCGATGAACCGCCTGCGCTCCAAGGTCGGCATGGTGTTCCAGAAGCCGGTGCCGTTCCCGATGACCATCTTCGAGAACGTGGCCTACGGCATCCGCCACCACGAGAAGCTGTCCAAGGCCGAGATGAACGTGCGCGTGGAACAGGCGCTGCGCCAGGGCGCGCTGTGGGACGAAGTGAAGGACAAGCTGGGCCAGAGCGCGCTGGGCCTGTCCGGCGGCCAGCAGCAGA
>NZ_BAZI01000022.1 GCF_001310775.1 Stenotrophomonas pictorum JCM 9942 | reverse complement strand
GGCGCTGTAGCGCCGCGGCCGAAGGCAGTACCGCCGCCAGCCGCGCACTTTCGGCGGCACTCAGGCGCGCGGCATCCTTGCCCCAGAACTGCCGGGACGCCGCCTGCACGCCATAAATGCCGTCGCCGAACTCGGCCACGTTGGCATACATCTCCAGAATCCGCTGTTTCGGCCAGAACAGCTCGATCAGCACCGTGTACCAGGCTTCCAGCCCCTTGCGCAGCCAGCTGCGTCCCTGCCATAGGAACAGGTTCTTGGCGACCTGCTGGCTGATGGTGCTGGCACCGCGCAGTCGTCGGCCCTGGGCGTTGTGGTCGCGCGCCTTTTCGATCGCCTTCAGGTCGAAACCGTTGTGCTCGGGAAACCGCTGGTCCTCGGCCGCGACCAGCGAGATCGGCACGCTGCGCGCCATCCCGTCCAGATCCACCCACTGGTGATGCAGGCGGAACTTCCAGTCGCCGCGGCCCCAGGCCTCCAGCTGGCGCAGTGCCATGACCGAGGAAAACGGCGGATCGATGAAACGCAGCACGACCACCTGGCAGATGCTGAACAGCACCCACAGGGCCGGTGCCAGCAGGATCCAGCGTCGCCACCGTCGACGCGGTCGAACCGCCCCTTCCAACTCCACCTTGCGCTTCTCGCCCTCCGTCCCCATCTAAGCCACACCTTTATCATCCAGACGTCCGGCGCATTATCCGGCACCGACGTCCTCCCACGCACAGACACCTCCATGACCGACACCTCCGACCTCCTCGTCCGCTTCCTCCTGCCCGACGCCGGTGTCCGCGGTGTTCACGTCCAGCTCTCTGACAGCTGGCGGGAAATTCTGTCCCACGCCAGCTACCCGCCCAATGCCATGCAGCTGCTGGGTGAAGCCTGCGTCGCCTCGGCACTGTTCACCGGCCACACCAAGATCGATGGCCGCTTGTCGATCCAGCTGCGCAGCAGCTCCGCGCTGCGCACGCTGTTTGCCGAATGCACCGCCGCCGGCACCGTGCGTGGCATCGCCCAGCTGGCTGACGGCCTGGATGCCCCGGCCGAACTGCCGCAGCTGGGCGAAGACGCACTGCTGGCCATCACCATCGAAAATCCCGGTCTGGACCCGCGCGAGCCGCAGCGCTACCAGAGCCTGGTCGCCCTGCAGGGCCCGACCCTGGACGAGGCCTTCGAGGACTACTTCCGCCACTCCGAGCAGCTCCCCACCCGTCTGTTGCTGGCCGCCGACGGACAACAGGCCGCCGGCCTGCTGCTGCAGAAACTTCCCGGTGACGAGGGCGACCAGGACGGCTGGACCCGCGCCGGCGCCCTGTTCGACACATTGCACCGCGATGAGCTGCTGAGCATCGGCGCCACGGATCTGCTGCACCGCCTTTTCCACGAGGAAGGCCCGGAGCTGGTTGCCGAGAAAGCCTGGGCTTCGCCTGCTCCTGCTCGCGCGAGCGGGTGGAGAGCATGCTGCAGTCACTGGGGGAGGAAGAAGCCCGGGCGGCCGCCGAACCGACCGGCCAGGTCGAAGTGCGCTGCGAATTCTGCGGCCGGGAATATCACTTCCCTTTGACCGAAATCGGCGTATTGTTCAGCTCCACATCCGCCAACCAGCCCGCCCCTGAGCGGCTGCAGTGACGGCATACAACGAGTAGCGTTCTGGGGAGGACGAGGACTTGTTAAGAAATAATAAACACCCTAGGATCAAGTCATCACTCACCGGGAACTTCCCGGTGCCTGCCCTGTCTGATTGAGTCCATGAACGCATTCCTGCGCCTGCCGCTTGCCTTGATGATCGCCCTGAGCGCGGTCTCGGGCGTGCATGCGCAAAGCAAGCTCAAGGCAGCAGACACCGTCATTCCGGTCTGGAACCGGGGCAGCGGCAAAGTGGAGGCGCTGCTGTATCTGGAGCCCACCGGCGAACAGACGGCAGGTGCACGCTGGCATTTCGGCCGCAATTCGCTGGACGCGGCCTTCGGTCTGTCTTCGGGCGATTCGCTGGGCCTGCTGTGCAACAGCAGCCGGGGCAGCAGCATCAGCGGACTGGCCAGCCACTGCATGCTGGCCAGCTTGGGTGACGATGACGAAACCGCACCGGGCCGGCATATTTCCGCGACCACCAGCTTCAACCGTCCAGGCGGCCGTATCGGCGTGAGCGCCGGCACCGGCAAGGAATCGTTGCCAGCTTGGCTGTCGAACGGCGTCAAAGCCCCGGCCGGCCATGTGGAGCAGAACGATCTGACGGTGTTCGGCCAGAAGAACATCGGCCGCGAAGGCTTCGTTTCCATTGGCGGTACCTACGCCAAAGCCCGGCTGGTTCCACTGAGCGATGTCTCGCCGGCAGTGGTTGACCAGTGGGACAGCAAGAGCCTGAGCGTTGGCGGTGGCTATGGCGCCTTCAGCGCCAATGTCATCGGCCGCGTTGTCGACGCCCCCGGCCAGAGCAAATGGGAAGGCCTCGGACTTGGCATCACCTGGCGCACCCCGTGGAGCGGTCAGCTGACCGTCGGTGCCGACAACGTCATCACCCGCGGCAAGAATCCGTTCTCCCCCCGGAATGACAGCAACGACGACGGCGCAATTCCTTACGTCCGTTACGAGCAGGATCTCTAAAGCCAAGCGCTCGCTCTTGATAGAAGTAACCCAAGCCCCCGTACTCCGGGGGCTTTTTGTTGCACTCGCAACAACTATTTGCCGAATTTCACCAAAATAATCCAATTCATTAACAAAGCTTTAATTTCAGAAGATACGGAAGTACTATCGAATCAGCCTCGCAAATTTGGGCCTTCATTTCGGCCCCTGCGGTGGCAATTCCGATTGCAACTACCAAGATCCCTTGGAGAGAGAGAGCCAATGAATTGCAAGACCAACAAGCTGCGTGATGCAGTGGTCCTGGCACTGATCGCCAGCGCCGGTACCGCTACCGCACAGGCGCAGGAATCCAGCAGCCCGACCAACCTCGACCGCATCGAAGTCACCGGTTCCCGCATCCGCTCGGTGGACGTGGAAACCTCGCAGCCCGTCTTCGTGATGGACCGCCAAGCCATCGAGAAGCAGGGCCTCACCTCGGTCGCCGACGTCCTCCAGCGCATCTCGGCCAACGGCGCCGGCCTGAACACCAACTTCAACAACGGTGGTGACGGTTCCTCGACCATCAGCCTGCGCAACCTGGGCTCAGAGCGCACCTTGGTGTTGGTCAATGGCCGCCGCTGGGTTGCCAATCTATCCGGCTCGGTCGACCTGAATACCATTCCGGCTGCGATCATCGAGCGCGTGGAAGTGCTGAAGGATGGCGCCTCCTCTTTCTATGGCTCCGACGCCATCGCCGGTGTGGTCAACCTGATCACCCGCAGCGACTTCGATGGCGCCGAAGCAAACGCCTATATTGGCCAGTACGACAAGGGCGATGGTCAGCGCACTGCCTTCGACGCCACAGTCGGCACCAGCAGCGACCGCGGCAACCTGGTCATCAGTCTCTCGCGCGTGAAGGAAGACCAGGTTCTGGCCAAGGACCGTGCCATTTCCCGTGAGCCGTACTTCGGTCTGGGTTCGGCCTACTACAGCAGCTATTCGGCCAACGGCAAGATCAATGCCCCGGCATCCGCCGGCGGCAACCTCGCCCTGCGTCCGGGTGCGATCGGTAGCGGCTTGGCCAGCAACCCGTATTACGGCATCGACCAGTATGTGCCGTACACCAGCGCCTTCAATTACAACTATGCGGCCGACAACTACCTGGCGACCCCGCAGAAGCGTAGTGCCCTGTTCGCGCAGGGTTCTTACAACCTGACCGACAGCATCACCTTCAAGATGGATGCGCTGTACAACGAGCGTCGCTCGGCACAGCAGCTGGCCGGCTTCCCGCTGAGCACCATCAACACCGGCATCAGCATGAGTGGCGACAGCTACTTCAACCCGTACAACACCGCATATGGTGGCGACGGCCGGGATGTCAGCTGGACCCACCGCCTGACCGAAGCGGCGCGCCTGTATGACCAGAACAGCAAGACAAGTCACGTCTATCTGGGCCTGGATGGCTTCTTCGAGTTCTCAGGCCGCCAGTTCAACTGGGACGTCGGTTACGCGTTCAACAAGACCAATGAAGTGGAGACCCAGGTCGGCGACGCCAACCTGCTGACCCTGGAATCCTCGCTTGGCGCATCGGAAGTGCGCGACGGCAAGGTGGTCTGCGTCACCGCTCCGGGCGGCGCCGTGATCGATGGCTGCGTGCCGTTCAATCCGCTGTCGCCGCAGGGCGCCGTCAGCAAGGAAATGCTGGACTACCTGCTGTTCACCGCTCACAACACCTATCAGTACCGCAACGAAGCCGTCACCGCGAACCTGTCCGGTGAACTGTTCGAACTGCCGGCGGGCTGGCTGAGCTTCGCCGCCGGTTATGAGCACCGCAAGGAAAGCGGTTACTCCTCGCCGGACGCGTTCATCGCCAACGGCCTGACCTCCGGCAACGCGTTTGACCCGACCTCCGGCGCCTACAGCCTGGACGACGCCTACCTGGAAGTCCTGGTGCCGGTGCTCAAGGACGTGCCGGGCGCGCAGCTGCTGGAACTGAGCTTGGCCACCCGCTTCTCGGACTACAGCAACTTCGGCAACACCACCAACAGCAAGTTTGGCTTCAAGTGGAAGCCGTTCGACGAACTGCTGGTTCGTGGTAACTGGGCGGAAGGCTTCCGCGCGCCGTCGATCACCAACCTGTACCGCGGTGCCTCCGACTCGTTCGTTCAGTACTCCGATCCCTGCTCGGCCAATGGCCGCTTCGCCGGCGATGCCAGCGTGCTGGGTGCCTGTCAGGCCGCCGGTGTGCCGGCAGGCTTCATTGCCGAGTACAACAGCGGCGGCGGCGCGGCCGGTGGCCAGACCATCTTCCCGTTCACCCTCGGCGGCAACCCGAACCTGACCCCGGAAACTTCCACCAGCAAGACCTTGGGCCTGGTGTACAGCCCGGCATGGGCAACCGGCCTGAACGTCTCGCTGGACTGGTGGTCGATCGATCTGGAAAACCGCATTCAGAGCTTCACCGCTGATGCGATCCTGGACAAGTGCTACGTTGACGGCATCAGCAGCTACTGCAGCCTGTTCACCCGCCGTGCCGACGGCCTGGTCACCGACATGTTCATCGGTCCCATCAACGCCGGCTACCAGGAAGTGGAAGGCTACGACCTGACGGTGAAGTACCGCATGCCGGAAACCTCGGTTGGCACCTTCGCCTTCACCTTGGACTCGACCTACGTCAGCAAGAACCGCTCGCGCGACTCGAAGAATGATGACTGGGAAGCCTTGAACGGCATGTACTTCGAGTCCGATCCGTACTGGCGCCTGCGTGGAAACCTGACCACCGACTGGTCCTACGGCGACTTCAGCGCAAGCTGGATGATCCGTTACCGTTCGGGCCTGACCGAAGACATCAGTGAAGGCAGGCTGGAATCGATTACCTACCACGACCTGCAGATGAGCTACAACCTGCCGTGGAACGGTACTGTCCGCGTCGGTGCCAACAACGTCTTCGCCAACTCGTTCGACCCGCAGTACGATATCCCGGGTCGTTACATGTACATGCAGTACACCCAGCGCTTCTGATGCTGGCACTGCACTAGTGTCACGCAGATGGCCCGGCTCGCCGGGCCATCTTCTTTTGAACGAAAGGAGATCGTGATGAGCACCCCGCACCACTGGATTTACCGCATTGCATTGCTGGCCCTGCTGGTACCGGCAGGCGCAAGCGCGCAGACCAAGGCCGTCGATGTCGCCAAGCCCTTTGAAGAACAGCGCCGCCAGGTGCTGGCCGATCTGAACGAGGACAAGTACCGCGAGATTTCAGTCGAGGACCGAAGCGCGGTGACCGCCGCACTGGGCCGTATCCTGCAGCATCTGCAGACCCAGCCCGACCCCGCGCAGCTTCCCGAGCACAACCGCGTCGCAGTCTTCAACGACCAGAGCCTGATCAATACGATCCTGACGCAGGCCGCGGCGGACAGCCGGCTGATCTGCCGCCGTGAACGCACCGTGGGCTCAAACATGCCGCAGAACAACTGCCTAACGGTTGCAGAGCGGCGCCGCCAGAAGAACAACGCGCAGGACAGTGTGATGCGCATGCAGCGCACCCCCAAGAAGGTCGAGTAACGTACCCCGGCAGCGGCCTGCAGGACCCATCAGCCCGCGTGGAGGGCAGACGCCGCCCTCCGCCCGCCCTGCCATCGCCGCACCGTGCAAGAATAAACCAAGGCAGCCTGATCAAGCATTGAGTGCCTGAATGAGGCCTGCCGATGCCCACACGGGGGTGGCTTCTACGGCCCGGCAACAGATGGTGCCGGGCGGTGCCGCACACAACGGCACCGAACTTTTGCTGTGCAGTTTTCCGGCGTGTTCACTCGTTCGGAATCAACGTCTCGATGACGTGTTCGACGTAGGCCTCGAAATCTTCGCGGGCCTGTTTGGGCTGCTGCAACTGCAGGGACAGCTGCAGGAAGCCGACGTAGGCGGCGTAGGCCAGACGCGCGCGATGGCGGGCGTCGGTGGAGCTCAGGCCGGCCTGTCGGAACGAGGCGATCAGGTATTCCATGCGTCGTTGTGAAACCCGGTCGATCACCGGGCGCACCATCGGGTTGTCCAGCGCCTTGAGCAGTTCACTGTAGATGATGTGCGGGGTGACTTCATGGGCCACCAGCTGGAACAGCGCACGCAGCCGCGTGCGTGGATCGGGCACCTCTTCCAGACTGCCGAACACCTGCTGCTGCTCTACCACTTCCCAGCGCTCCAATGCCGCCTGCAGGAGCGCATCGCGTGACGGGAAGTGCCAGTAGAAGCTGCCCTTGGTGACCCCCAGACGGCGGGCCAGCGGCTCGACCGCCACCGCGCCGACACCCTGTTCGGCAATCAGATCCAGTGCGGCCTGCGCCCAGTCGTCGGCACTGAGTCGGCTGTGACGCGCACCACGGGAATCTGCCGGAAGAGTTGTTGAGTCGTTCATGGGCAGATTTAACCATACGGCGGGGATTGGTTGCAGTATGCAATGGAATCGCAGGCTGACGGAACAGCCTCGGGACTCTTACGGAAAGCCATTGTTTTCCGGGGCTTTGCACAATCCATACGCATTCGTATTGACAGTCCAGCCAAACGATCCATACCATCAGGTATGGCCAACACTTCCCCCTCCATCCCGCACGTCGACGAAATCCGCCTCCAAGGTGCCAACGGCATTGCACTGGGCGCATCGAGAACGGCGGGGCGGCATGCTCCGGTTCTGTTCGCGCACGGCTTTGGCCAGACACGTGGCGCCTGGGCCGCGGCCGCGCAGACACTGGGCATGGCCGGCCATGCCACGCTGAGCTACGACGCCCGCGGCCATGGTGATTCGGATTGGAACCCGGGGGATACGCCCTATCACGGCGATCAGTTCACCGACGACCTGATCGTGGTGGCCGGCGAACTGCCGCGTCCGCCGGTATTGGTGGCCGCGTCAATGGGCGGCCTGTTCGGTCTGATGGCCGAAGCCCGCTGGCCGGGCCTGTTCTCGGCGATGGTGCTGGTGGACATCACCCCACGCTGGGAAACCCGCGGCGTGGAGAGGATCCTCGCCTTCATGAGTGCGCATCCTGATGGCTTTGCATCGCTGCAGGCCGCCGCGGACAGCATCGCCGCCTACCTGCCGCACCGCCCGCGCAAGAGCGAAGATGCCCTGCGTGCGCTGCTGCGCGCCACCGCGGACGGGCGCTGGAACTGGCATTGGGATCCGCGTCTGGTCGAGGAGCTGGCGCGCGACAGCGAGCAGCATCAGGACGCGATCGTCGATGCGGCACGCCGCGTGCACTGCCCGCTGCTGCTGATCAGCGGCGGTCGCAGCGATATGGTCTCGCCGCAGACCGTGGAAGAATTCATGACACTGGTGCCGCACGCGCAGCATGTGCGTCTGCCCGAGGCCACCCATATGGTCGCCGGCGATGACAACAACGCGTTTACCGCCGCCGTGTTGAACTACCTGGACGCACTGCCTTCGGCTGCCGCGTCTGTCCGAACCGAGCACGTTACCGGAGCAAGCCTATGAGCATCGTCGTTCCCTTTCTGGTCCTGCTGCTGGCAGGTGCCTTTGTCGCGTATCACCGCATGCGCCTGGTCGTATGGACCTCGCCAGTGTGGTGTTGTTGGGCGCCTGCTGGTTCGCCGGCATCAACCAGACCGCGATCCTCGTGGCGGCGGCAATCCTTGCTTTGATCAGTGTTCCAGTGCTGTTGCCGTTCCTGCGCAAGCCGCTGATCACCGCACCGTTCATGGGCGTGTTCCGCAAGGTGCTGCCGCCGCTGTCCAAGACCGAGCGCATCGCCCTGGAAACCGGCTCGGTCGGCTTCGAGGGCGAGCTGTTCACCGGTGACCCGGACTGGAACATCCTGCTCAACTATCCCAAGCCGCAGCTCACCGCCGAGGAACAGGCCTTCCTCGATGGCCCGGTGGAAGAGCTGTGCAAGATGGTCAACGACTTCGAGATCACCCACGTCCACGCCGACCTGCCGCCGGAGCTGTGGGACTACATCAAGAAGAACAAGTTCTTCGGCATGATCATCCCGAAGGAATACGGCGGCCTGGGCTTCAGCGCGCTGGCCCACCACAAGGTGATCCAGAAGCTGGCCTCGGTATCGAGCGTGGTCAGCTCCACCGTCGGCGTGCCCAATTCGCTGGGCCCGGGTGAGCTGCTCAACCATTACGGCACCCAGGAGCAGAAGGACTACTATCTGCCGCGCCTGGCCATCGGCCAGGAAGTGCCCTGCTTCGGCCTGACCGGCCCGTTCGCCGGCTCCGATGCCACCTCCATCCCCGACTTCGGCATCGTCTGCAAGGGCATGTGGAAGGGCGAGGAAGTGCTGGGCCTGAAGCTGACCTTCGACAAGCGCTACATCACCCTGGCTCCGGTCGCGACCCTGATCGGCATGGCTTTCCGCATGTACGATCCGGACGGCCTGCTTGGCGACACAAAGGACATCGGCATCACCCTGGCGCTGCTGCCGCGCGATACCGAAGGTGTGGAAATCGGTCGCCGCCACTTCCCGCTGAATTCCACCTTCCAGAACGGCCCGATCCGCGGCAAGGACGTGTTCATTCCGCTGACCCAGCTGATCGGCGGCGCCGAGAAGCGCGGCCTGGGCTGGAACATGCTCAACGAGTGTCTGGCCGTTGGCCGCTCCATCACCCTGCCCTCCACCGCCTCGGGCGGTGCCAAGGCCGGCGCGGTGGTGACCGGTGCCTACGCACGCATCCGCAAGCAGTTCGGCCTGTCGGTCGGCCGCTTCGAAGGCGTGGAAGAAGCACTGGCCCGTATCGGCGGCAAGGCTTACAAGATCAGTGCGCTGTCGCAGGCGACCGCGGCTGCGGTTGACCGTGGCGACGTGCCGTCGGTGCCGTCGGCGATCGCCAAGTACCACTGCACCAACATGAGCCGCGAAGTCATTTCCGACGTGATGGACGTGATCGGCGGCAAGGGCATCATCCTCGGGCCGCGCAACTTTGCCGGCCGTAGCTGGCAGGCCGCGCCGATCGCCATCACGGTGGAAGGTGCCAACATCATGACCCGCTCGCTGCTGATCTTCGGCCAGGGCGCCATCCTCTGCCACCCGTGGGTGCTGAAGGAAATGAAGGCCGCGCAGGATGAAGACCGCAAGGCCGGCCTGCGTGAATTCGACCAGGCGCTGTTCGGCCATGTCCGCTTCGGCATCTCCAACGCCGTGCGCTCGCTGTGGTTCGGCCTGACCGGTGCGCGCTTCGGTGCCGCCCCGGGCGACGCCTACACCCGCCGCTATTTCCGCAAGCTGGACCGTTATTCGGCCAACCTGGCGCTGATGGCCGACATCTCGATGATGACCCTGGGCGGCAAGCTCAAGTTCAAGGAATCGCTGTCCGGTCGTCTGGGTGATGTGCTCAGCCACATCTACATGACCAGCGCCATGCTCAAGCGCTACCACGACGAAGGCGCCCCGCAGGCCGACCAGCCGCTGCTGGCCTGGGCCTTCCACGACAGCGTGCACAAGATCGAGGAATCGCTGTCGGCGGCGCTGCGCAACTTCCCGATCCGCCCGATCGGCTGGCTGATGTGGGCGCTGATCTTCCCGCTTGGCCGTCGCGCCGAGGCCCCGGGTGACCGTCTGAGCCGCCGCGTCGCCGCCTCGCTGATGGCGCCCAACGAAGCGCGTGACCGCCTGGCCCAGGGTGTGTTCCTGACCCCGTGCGAGAACAACCCGGGCGGCCGCATCAACAGCTATCTGTCCAAGGCGATCATGGCCGAACCGGTGGAACGCAAGTTCCTCAAGGCCCTGAAGACCAAGGGCATCGAAGCGCTGACCTTCGCCAGCCAGCTGGATGAGGCCGTGGCCGAGGGCGTGATCACCCAGGACGAGCGCAAGCTGCTGGAAGAGCTGCGCGAGATCACCATGGACACGATCACCGTGGACGACTTCGACGCGCACGAACTGCGCTCTGCCGGCTACTACGACCTGCCCGGCAGGCAGCGCCCGCAGCAGGCCGCATAAGCCAATCACATGCAATACCGACGGCGGGCCTTGTGCCCGCCGTTTTCATGCCAGGAATCCACACCACGACTGCCGCCTTGCTTTCGCTGTACTGCTATTTCACCCGCTGGCCGGCCGGCAACTGTTCTGACGGGCGGTGTGCCGCAAGGCGCCCTGCTTAGCCAGCCTCTCGCCGCGGATCACCGTGCTGGAACCGGGCCGCTGCGCAGGGGATGCGCCAACGCCGCCGCATCAGTCCCCCCCTATCGACACCGTGCACGCGATCGCGATGTGCAGCCCGGCCGAACGGATGGGCTGGATCCTGCTCGATGCCAACCTGCCGGCCAACATGCGCTGGATTCCCAGGGGCATGGAAGTGAAGCACCTGACCAAGGCACAAGGCCTTCTGAAAGCGGTGGCAACACCGGAACTGCCTCCCGCCAGCACAGCGGCTGGCTACGCCCTGCCGGCGAGGATCAACGTGAGCGATGCTGCCGGCATGGAGGTGTTCCAGGCACGGACTGCGCGGTGGGCGTCGCCGCGCAAAGACTGAGTGGATGCATGGATCTGGAGGTGCCGTTGGAGCCACCGCCGGGCAGCGGCTACACCGCGCGCAACCCCAGCGTCGGGATCGCCGGCAACGCCTGGATGAAGAAGATCCGCCGGTTCACACTGAACGCTCCGTAGCTGCCGGCGACCACCACGCAGAGCAGCGAGAACGTCACCAACACAGGCTGCTCCAGCAGCAGCCCCGCCACAATCCGGGCGGCGAGAAAGCCGTTGTACAGGCCCTGGTTGGCAGCCAGCACACGGGTCCTCTGGGCCTTCTCCGGAGTATTGCGGAAGGTCTTCAGCCCAAGTGGCCGGGACCACAGGAACATCTCCAGCACCAGGAAACAGCGGTGCAGGACGGCGACCAGCACCGTCACCAGCAACGCGGCCAAAGACCTCGGACGCATCGGCGTCCATCCGGCGGAACAGCGGCAGCATGGCCGGCCCGGCAGGCCGACGGCACCTCCCGGTTATGCCGGATCGACCGATGCGTTGACCGGCATCTCGTCCGGCAGGCTCCGCTGCGCGCGGATCACCCGGATCGCGCCGATCGTCATGCCCGCTGCCACACCCACGCCCGCCATAAACACCAGATGCGACCCCATGCTGGACAGCAGCTTGTGCAGCCAGACGAAGGTCAGGTCGCCGCCGCGATAGATCACCGTATCGATCACCGCCTTGGCCTTGTAGCGGGACTCGCGGCTGACCCGGGTATACAGGGTTTCGCGTGCCGGCTTGGCCAGGGAGAACTCGCCGGCGCGGGTCATCACCTGCACCACCGCCACCAGCAGCGGCAGCGGTGAGGCGGCCAGCAGCGAGAAACCCAGCAGGATCGCCAGCGCCGGCAACAGCAGCAGCGGGGCGATGCCGTAGCGGCGCATCAGCCAGCGGGTCAGGAATACCTGCACGAAGATCGTCAGCACGTTCACCGCCAGATCGATGTTGGCGTAGTACGCCGTACGTGCGGCGTCATCGGTGAAGAAGCGTCGCGCGATAGCCGCCTGTTCGTTGTACAGCAGGGTTCCCACGCCGACGCCGAAGAACATCAGCACCGCCAGCGCACGCAGCAGCGGATCGCTCCATACCAGCTTCAAGCCGGCCAGCACCGAGCCACCCATCGCCTGCTCGCCGCTGCTGTCGCGCAGCCGCTGCTCGCGCTGCAGGGCATATTTGCGCAGCTTCAGGATCGCGAACAGGCACGCGCCCAGGAAGGCGGCCGATACCAGCAGCAGGTTGCCCACGCCGATCTTCTCCACCAGCAGGCGGGTGACCAGCGGCCCGGTCAGTGCGCCAATGGTGCCCCCGGCGCCGATATAGCCGTAGACCTTCTTGGCGTCCTGGTTGGAGAACACATCGGCCATATAGCTCCAGAACACCGACACTGCGAACAGGTTGAACACCGCCACCCAGATGAAGAACGCCGCGCCGCGCCCGGGCAGTTCCTCGCGGAACGCCCAGTAGAAAAACAGCAGGCAGCTGATGAAAGCCAGGTACATCACCGGCAGGAACACCCGCCGCGGATAGCGCGACACCAGCGCGCCGTATACCGGCTGCAGCAGCACCATGCACAGGAAGGTGCCGGTGAACAGCACCTGCAGGGTAAAGTCGCCGAGGCTGACCCCCAGGTGTCCGGCCCACTGCACCAGCGAGGCCGGAAACACCGCCAGCACATCATCCGAGGCGCCCATCGCGTCGCGTACCGGACGCAACAGGTAGTAGCCGGTCAGCAGGCAGAAGAAGTACAGCAGCGACCACCACAGCGCCGGAGCTTCCACTCCGAGCAGGGAAATCACCTGGCGCAGGCCACCGCGCGCGGGAGGGGAAAGCTTGCTCATACGTCTGACTGCACCACGGGTGGGGGATCCGGCACGCCGGTTCCGCGGCGTGGGCGCAACTTATCCGATGCACTGCAACATCGCCAGTGCAAACGGTCTGGCCGCCATGCGACGGGCCGTTCTATTCTGCGGAGCAGGGAAAGGGGAAGGCCGTGAAGGAATTCGACTACATCATCGTCGGGGCCGGTTCGGCCGGCTGTGTTCTGGCCAACCGGCTCAGCGCCGATCCGCAGCGGCGGGTGCTGCTGATCGAAGCCGGCCCGCGCGACTGGAATCCGCTGATCCACATGCCGGCAGGCATTGCCCGGCTGGTCAACAACCGGCGCCTGAACTGGAGCTACGACACCGAACCGGAGCCGGCGTTGAACAACCGGCGCCTGTGGTGGCCGCGCGGCAAGGTACTGGGCGGCAGCAGCTCGATCAATGCGATGTGCTACTCGCGCGGCGTGGCAGGCGACTACGACCGCTGGGCCGATGCCGGTGCCACCGGCTGGGACTGGCAGACGGTATTGCCCTGGTTCCGCTACAGCGAGGGCAACGGGCGCGGTGCCGATGCCCTGCACGGTGGCGATGGCCCGTTGAAGGTGTCGGACTTGCGTCACGTCAATCCACTGAGCCATGCCTTCATCGAGGCAGGACAGCAGGCCGGTTTCGCGCTCAACCCCGATTTCAACGGTCCCACTCAGCAAGGCGTGGGCCTGTACCAGGTCACCCAGAAGGACGGTGCGCGCTGCTCTTCGGCGGCCGCCTATCTGGCCCCGGTCCGCCAGCGCCCCAACCTGCAGGTGCTGACCGGCGCGCTGGTCGAGCGGCTGCAGATTCAAGGCGAACGCGTCACCGGCGTGGCGTTGCGCGTCCGCGGCCAGCCCCAGCAAGTGCGGGCCCGCCGCGAAGTACTGCTCAGCGCCGGCGCGATCAACTCACCGCAGCTGCTGATGCTCTCGGGGATCGGCCCGGCCGGGCACCTGCGACGCCACGGTATCGAAGTGCGTCTGGACCAGCCCGGTGTCGGCGCCAACCTGCAGGACCACCTGGACATCTGCACGCTGTACCGCACTGTGCCCGGGGTCAGCTACGACCGCGCCAGCGAGCTGAAGATCGGCTTCGACTATTTCCTGCGCGGTCACAGCGGTGCCGGTACCAGCAATGTGGCCGAGGCCGGCGGCTTCGTGCGCTCGCGCTTTGCCGCCGACGAACGGGCCGACATCCAGTTCCATTTCGTCCCGGCGATGCTGGACAACCACGGCCGCCACCGCCTGCCCGGCGAGGGCTACACCCTGCACGCCTGCTACCTGCACCCGCGCAGCCGCGGCCGCATCGAACTGGCCAGCCATGATCCCGCCGCGCCGGCGCGTATCCATGCCAACTATCTGGGCGATGCCGAAGGCTTCGATATGAAAATGATGGTCGAAGCCGCGCGCCTGAGCCGCGACATCCTCCAGCAGCCGGCCTTCGCGCCGTGGCGCAGGGCACCGCTGTTCCCTGCCGACGAGCACCTGGACGATGCCGGGCTGGAAGCCTTCATCCGCGCCAAGGCCGAAACCATCTACCACCCGGTCGGCACCTGCCGGATGGGCAGCGACGCGATGGCCGTGGTCGATCCGCAGCTGCGCGTGCGCGGCATCGACGGCCTGCGGGTAATCGATGCCTCGGTGATGCCAAGCCTGCCCACGGGCAATACCAACGCACCGACCATCATGATCGCCGAGCGCGCCGCCAGCCTGATCCTCGACACCTCGCCGCCGGGCTGACCGCTCCGCGGCTCAGGCCACCTGCAACAGCGCCGGCAACGGGCAATGCAACGTGGCGCAGATGGTCCGCAGCAGTTCGGCCTCGGCCACGCTGACGCGCTGGTTGTGGCTGATGGTGGCGGTCACCGCTTCCACCAGCAGCTGCTTGGCCAGCGGATCGAGCGCATCCAGCGGCGCCCACACCGCATCCAGCGCCAGCACGCCGGCCGACGGCGGCGCATAGGCAGGTGATCGTGCGGCAGGATGCGTTGCAACCCAGCCAGATAGGCGCGCCGCGCGGCGGCCTCGTCACCGAGATTGCCGGCCCGCGCGACCACCGCGAGCAACGTGGAAAGCTCCTGGCGCACGCCGGTGGTCTTGCGCCGGCCGAAATGCGGGTGGCGCGAGGGATCCAGCGCGGCCAGCACCTGCACCTGCAGCAGGCGCGACAGACAGTACTCGAACAGCGAGATCCGCCCATCGGCATGGACCAGCGCCTCGATGCACTGCACGAACGCCCGCAACTGCGGGCGCGGCGCCATCCGCAATGCGGGGAACGCCAGTGCCGCCAGCGGCAGGCGCAGCGCGCGAGAGAGACCATGCAACGGACCATCGGCCATGGCCTGAAGCCGCGTGACCACAGAAGCGCCCAGCTGCGCCTGTACCGCCTGCCGCTGCAACACCGCCACCGCAGGGTCGGCATCGAGCAACAACGCCAGCAGCAGCGGCTGTGCGGCCTCCCGGTCACGCGCCAGTTCGCGCAGCTGCGGCGACAGGGTGCCGGCCAGCCGGATCGCCTGTTGGTAGTCGTCATCAGCCGGGGTGGCGACTTGCGCGGCGACTTGCCTTGGATCGACCCGCAACCGCGACGTCACAGTGGCCACTGCAGCGGGCGCCAGCGCGTCCACACCGGGCACATCACTGCGGGCCAGCCCCAGCGCGCGATCCTCGGCCAGGCCATCGGGCGGATTGGCAAACCAGGTACCGCGCAAACGCTGCAACTGTTCGGTGCGGAACGAAGGCTCCAGCCGCTGGATCCGCTCCACCAGGGGTGGATGCGTGGCGAACCAGCGCGAAAAGCCCAGTCCTTCGCCGAACAGCATGTGACTGACTTCCTCGGCGCTGGCACGGTCGGCCAGCTGCGAACCCTCGGCCAGCCCGCCGATCTTCTTCAACGCCCCGGCCAGCCCCTGCGTCTGCCGGGTGAACTGCACCGCCGAGGCATCGGCCAGAACCTCGCGCTGGCGCGACACCGCCGCCTTGATCAGCCGTCCGAAGAACACCCCAATGCTGCCCACGACAATGCCGGTCACGCCGATCACCAGCACGATCGAGATCGGCCCAAGCCCGCGCCTGCCGCCTATCCGCGAACCGGCACTCAGGTGCAGCAGCACCCGCTTGCCGATGAGACTGATCATCAGGATGCCGAACAGCACCCCCATCAGGCGGATATTCAACCGCATGTCGCCATTGAGGATGTGGCTGAACTCGTGCGCGATCACGCCCTGCAGTTCATCGCGGTTGAGCCGCTGCAAGCTGCCCCGGGTGACGGCGATGGCGGCGTCGGCCGGTGAATACCCGGCGGCGAAGGCGTTGATGCCGTTCTCCTGTTCCAGCACATACAGCCGCGGCATCGGCACACCGGAGGCGATGGCGATCTCCTCCACCACGTTGCGCAACCGCCGCAGCGCCGGATCGCGGGTATCGGCCGGCACCTCGGTGCCGCCCATCTGTACCGCCACCACTTCACCACCACCCCGCAACGAGGCGATGCGGTACAGCGAGGCCAACGCGATCACCGCCAGGGTCAGCAACGTGCACCACAGCACGCCCCGCACGCTGCCGGTGGCCACCAGCACCAGTGCGTCCAGCACCGCGACAATGGCGATCACCGCCAGCGCGAACAGCAGCAGCAGGCGCCCGGAATTGCGCCGCGCCTGTGCCTGGTGTTCAAAGAAATTCATCCCGCCCCCCTAGCTGGCACCGGACGCGACTGTCGTCACGTGCCGGCCTTCCCTGCCCTGCGCAGGATCAGAACTGGACCCTGGGCGCCTCGCGCACCTGCTCGCGCTTTTCCAGCGGGATGTCCAGCAGCGCGGCCGTGGGGAAATGGAACATGCCGGCAAACACATTGGCCGGGAAGGTCTCGCGGCGGTTGTTGTAGGCCATCACCGCATCGTTGTAGGCCTGCCTAGCGAACGCTACCTTGTTCTCGGTGCTGCCCAGTTCCTCGCTCAGCTGCAGCATGTTCTGGTTGGCCTTCAATTCCGGATAGGCCTCGGCCACGGCCATCAACCGTCCCAGCACTCCGTTCAACTGGCCCTGCGAGGCGGCCAGCTGCGCCATCGCCGCCGCATCGCCCGGAGCGG
>NZ_BAZI01000021.1 GCF_001310775.1 Stenotrophomonas pictorum JCM 9942 | reverse complement strand
GACGCTGGTGTGGGCGCTGCTGCGCAAACGCCCGCTTGCACCGCCGGAAACCGCCGCCGCGCTGTCGTCGCCGGCGCCTGGCACACGCTACAGCCAAGCCGATCTGCGCCGTGCGCTCGATGCTGGCGGGCTGGAAGAAGTGGTCCATATCCTGCTCGCCATGGCCGGGGTCGACAGCCTGGATGCGTTGCTGGCCGAACTGGAGGATGCCGACCAGCGGCAGGCGCTGGAGCGTATGCAACGGGCGCGCTGGGCAGGCCAGGGCGATATCGTCCTGGCACGGGCGCGGCTGCGCGAGGTGTTCCGGCAGGGGCCGCGCTGGCGGGTGCGGGAGGTGGCGGAGAAGCCGCTGCTCGACCCTCTTTACCCGCAGACGCGCGGAAAAAGGCAGCCGTAGGCCTCTGCTAAGCTGCCCCCTTCATCGGAGAGACATATACCTATGGTCAATGCAGCAAAGACCCCCGCCAGCATGCCGTTCCACTGGAAGATCGGGATCGGCTTCGGTATCGGTCTGCTGCTTGGCCTGCTTGTGCACATGCTGAGTCCCGGGGCGTCCTGGGTGCATCTGGTCACCAGCTACCTGACCACGCCGGTTTCGGGGCTGTTCCTCAACCTGATCTTCATGCTCATCGTGCCGCTGATCTTCTCGGCGCTGGTGATGGGCGTGTCGGAGATGGGCGATATCCGCGCGCTGGGGCGCATCGGCTGGAAGTCGCTGGCCTACACCATCGTGCTGTCCGGCGTGGCGGTGCTGATCGGTCTGGTGCTGGTCAATGTGCTCAAGCCCGGTGCCGGCGTGGACCCGGCAGTGGCCGCACAGCTGCTGGCCGAGAACGCCGAGCGCAGCAGGGAGATCGTGGCCGGGGTCGGCGCCCAGCCCAAGGGCCTGGAAATGCTGCTGTCCATTGTCCCCAACAACGTGCTGGCTGCTGCCGCCGACAACGGCAAGATCCTGTCGCTGATGTTCTTCGCCTTGATGCTGGGCATCGGCATGGTGCTCTCGCCGGCGGAAAAAGTGGCCACGCTGCGCAAGGCGATCGAGGGTCTGTTCGAGATCTCGATGACCCTGATCAATCTGGTCATCCGCCTGGCGCCGTATGCGGTGGCCTGTTTCATGTTCAACCTGGCCGCGATCTTCGGCTTCGGCCTGCTGGTCAAACTGGGCGCCTACGTCGGGGTGGTGGTGCTGGCGCTGGCGTTGCACATGTTCATCAGCTACGGCATCGCGGTGAAGCTGGCTGGCCGCTCGCCGCTGCAGTTCTTCCGGCAGACCCAGGAGGCCACCTTGATGGCGTTCTCCACCGCCTCGTCCAACGCGACCCTGCCAACGGCCATGCGCGTGGCCGACCAGATGGGTTTCCCGCGCAAGGTCTCGCGCTTCGTGCTGACCGTGGGTGCCACCGCCAACCAGAACGGCACCGCGCTGTTCGAGGGCGTCACGGTGATCTTCCTGGCCCAGTTCTTCGGCGTGGACCTGAGCATCGGCCAGCAGTTCATGGTGATGGTGGTCTGCATCCTGGGCGGTATCGGCACCGCCGGCGTGCCGTCGGGCTCGCTGCCGGTGGTGGCGCTGATTTGTGCCATGGTCGGCGTCAATCCGGTCGGCATCGGCCTGATCCTGGGCGTCAACCATTTCCTGGACATGTGCCGCACGGCGCTGAACGTGACCGGCGATCTGGCCCTGACCACGCTGGTGGCACGCGGCGAAAGCGACGAAACCGTCGGTCGCCACCACCCCCGCGACTGATCGGCGGCTGCCGCAGATATGAATGAACGGCCGCTCTGTGAAGGGCGGCCGTTCCACATTGTGAAACAAGCGGATTTCATCACTGACAGTGCCGGGTTCCGGCCTGACCGGCCGGGTGCTCTGTGGGACAATAGGCCGCCCGCAGCTCCGCGGGAGCCTCCCGACACGACGAACCATGACGCAGCCCACCCGCCGCCAGTTGGCGAACGCCATCCGTTTCCTCGCCGCCGATGCGGTCCAAGCCGCCAACTCCGGTCATCCCGGCATGCCGATGGGCATGGCCGACATCGCCGAAGTGCTGTGGAATGACTATCTGCGCCACAACCCGAACAATCCGAAGTGTTCAACCGCGACCGCTTCGTCCTGTCCAACGGCCACGGCTCGATGCTGCAGTACGCACTGCTGCACCTGAGCGGCTACGACCTGCCGATCGAGCAGCTCAAGGCGTTCCGCCAGCTGGGCAGCAAGACCGCCGGTCACCCGGAACACCACGAAACCCCCGGCGTGGAAACCACCACCGGTCCACTGGGCCAGGGTCTGGCCAACGCGGTGGGTTTCGCACTGGCCGAGAAGCTGCTGGCACAGCGCTACAACCGGCCCGAATTCGAAATCGTCGACCACCGCACCTGGGTGTTCCTGGGCGACGGCTGCCTGATGGAGGGCGTTTCGCACGAAGCCGCCTCGCTGGCCGGCACCTGGGGCCTGGGCAAGCTGGTCTGCTTCTGGGATGACAACAACATCTCCATCGACGGTGAAGTGGAAGGCTGGTTCACCGACAACACGCCCGAGCGTTTCGAGGCCTATGGCTGGAACGTGGTGCGGGGCGTGGATGGGCACGATCCGGAAAGCATCAAGGCCGGTATCGATGCGGCGCTGTCGCAGGCCGACAAGCCGACCCTGATCTGCTGCAAGACCACCATCGGTTTTGGCTCGCCGAGCAAGGCCGGCAAGGAATCCAGCCACGGCGCACCGCTGGGCAAGGACGAGCTGGAAGCCACCCGCAAGGCGCTGGCTGGGAATACGGTCCGTTCGAGATCCCCGAAGCGATCTACGCCGGCTGGCGTGCCGGCGGTACCGGCACCCTGCGCCAAGCCGAATGGGAACAGCAGTTCGACAAGTACGCCGCGCAGTTCCCGGCCCAGGCCGAAGAGCTGACCCGTCGTTCGCATGGCGAGCTGCCGGAAGATTTCATCGCCCAGGCCGATGCCTACATCGCCAAGGTGCAGGCCGAAGCGCCGAACATCGCCTCGCGCAAGGCTCGCAGAACGCCATTGAAGCGTTCGCGCCGCTGCTGCCGGAAATCATCGGTGGTTCGGCCGATCTGGCCGGTTCCAACCTGACCCTGTGGAAGGCCAGCAAGACCGTGGTCGGCGAAGACCCCGATGCCAACTACGTGCACTACGGCGTGCGTGAGTTCGGCATGAGCGCCATCGCCAATGGCCTGGCCCTGCACGGCGGTTTCCTGCCGTTCGACGCCACCTTCCTGGTGTTCAGCGACTACGCCCGCAACGCGCTGCGCATGAGTGCGCTGATCCCGGCGCAGGTCATCCACGTGTTCACCCACGACTCGATCGGTCTGGGCGAAGACGGCCCGACCCACCAGCCGGTCGAGCACCTGGCCTCGCTGCGCTACATCCCCAACAACGATGTGTGGCGCCCGTGTGATGCGGCCGAATCGGCGGTCAGCTGGAAGGCGGCGATCACCCGCAAGGATGGCCCGAGCTGCCTGGTGTTCAGCCGCCAGAATCTGCCGGCCCAGGCGCGCAGCGCCGAGCAGGTCAAGCAGATCGAACGCGGCGGCTATGTGTTGGCCGACGCGGCCGGTACCCCGGATGTGATCCTGATCGGTACCGGTTCGGAAGTGGGTCTGGCGATGGCCGCCAAGGCCGAGCTGGACGCGGCCGGGATCAAGACCCGCGTGGTGTCGATGCCGTCCACCGACGTGTTCGACCGCCAGGACGCGGCCTACCGCGAATCGGTGCTGCCCAACGCCATCCGCGCCCGCGTGGCGGTGGAAGCCGGCGTCACGGGTTTCTGGCGTGCCTACGTCGGTCTGGACGGTGCGGTGATCGGCCTGGACAGCTTCGGTGCCTCGGCTCCGGCCGACCAGCTGTACAAGCACTTCGGCATCACCACCGAGGCGGTGGTCGCGGCGGCCAAGGCGCAGGTCGGCAAGTAATCGCCGCTGCGGTTTGAGCTATGTAAAAGGCCGGGAACTCCCCGGCCTTTTCTTGTTGTGGCGCCCCGGCGAGTGGCTTTGGCCGGGCGGCACTTGTCATGATGGGTGCTGCGGCAGCTCCGTCCAGGGCCGGCGATGGCCAGCGCGGGTGTGCCGCGCCTGGCTCAAAAGTGCCACTGCAGGCTCAGCACGCCGCGGTGCTCCCGGTTGCCGCTGGCGAACTGGCCGCTGTAGCCCAGGCCCAGGGTGGTGGACGGGGTAATCTGCAGATCGGCGCCCAGTTCGACTATCGCGGCATCGCGGGCCAACGGAACGCTGGCCACGGTAAACGCTTGGCCGCCCGCAAAGGCCAGGGTCCGGGATGCGCCCCGCTCACCAAACGCATGCTGCCAGCCGAGGGTTGCCTTCAGCAGACCCCTGGTTTGCCCGAGCACCACTTCGGTCTGTCCACGCAGGCCCAGGGCGCTGCTGCTCTGCGTGTCGTGCGTGCGTTGCCCGGTCAATGCCGCCGAGCCGCCCGCTTCGGTGAAGCCGGATGTACGCACTTCGCTCCAGCCCAGCCCGACAAACGGGGCGAGGGAGCTGCGCGGCGAAAGGGCAATGACGTAGCCCAGTTCGATGAACAGCTCGGTGGTGTGGCCGCCATAGCCGGCCGTGAGTCGCTGCGGCGCATCGGCCACGCGGGTATGACGACGGGTGTCGATGTTGTGCCGGGTGTGGATCGCGCCGCCCAGCAGAGCGAGCGGGCCGCTGCCGGCCTGGAACGACCTTCCGCCGAACAGCGCCCCGCTGTAACTGCGGATATCGGCCTCGGACTGACGGTCATCGATGTCGATATCCGCGTCGCTGTAGCCCAGTGCGCCGCCAATATGCCAGTCATCGCCGACGGCCCGGTCGCTGCCGAGGACCAGACCGTGGCGGTGTTGCACCAGCTCGGCGGCGTTGCCGTCACCGCGCACATGCAACAGGACAGCAGGCCAAACGTGCCTTGGGCGTTGCGCGCAGTATCGGGGCGGTGACCTGCCGCGTTCGGATCATGTACCGGGCAGTTGGCGAATGCTGGCGCGGTACAACCGGGCCGCAACCGGCCCATGCACGCAGTCATCAAGATGATGGTGGCCCGCGCAGTAACGCTATTTCACGAGGCCATCATGCGTGCGGCGTATCAATAGCCGCGCGCATTGGCATGGTGATGCCGCTTCCTTGTGATCGGGCGTGTTGCGTCTGCGGCATGCGATGTGCGGCTTTTTCTGCATGGCGCACCAGGATCCGATGATGAAGCGGAACCCATTGCTCGCGGGAATCGTTCTGGCAGGCTGCGTCCCGGCGGCCCACGGGCAGGATACGGTCCAGGGATTGAGGGCCGAGATCGAGCACGTACAGCGCACGCTCCAGGCCCTTAATGAGCGTCTGGCGGTACTGGAGGAAAACGACAGCCAACGCACGGCCTCACCGGAGCGCGAACAGGTGGTGCGGGCTCCCGCGCAACAGGTTGCAGACACCGGGACGGTGGAACGCAGCCCCCTGCCGATGCGCGAATCGGTTTCCGATCCGTCGGCGGCGGCATCCCGCTACGACAACGCGATGTCGCCCACCGAGCCGGAACTGGGCGGCTTCATTCCTATCCCAGGCACCCGGACCCTGTTCCGGCTGGGCGGCTATGCCAAGCTCGATGCGATTGCCGATGCGCGCAATGCCGGCGATGAGAACCAATTCGTGACTTCCACGATTCCCGTGGGCACCGATCGTCACGACACCTCCCGTTTCAATCTGCATGCGCGGCAGACGCGCTTCAGCTTTGAGGCGCGGCGCCCGACTACCAAGGGAAATCTCCGTTTCTATCTGGAGAACGATTTTTTCGGCAGCGCGAGGGCTATGAATTCCGGCTGCGCCACGCCTACGGACAGCTGGGCAACACCTATGCGGGCTACGGCTATTCCAGTTTCATGGATGCCGACGCGTTGCCGGACACGCTGGACTTCGAGGGCCCGGGCGGCGCCGCGTACCTGCTGGTGGCCGGCGTGCACCACAGCTTCTCGCTGGGCAGGGGAAACACGCTGACGGTGGCGGCCGAAGATCCCGATGGCCAGCTGACCCCGGCGCGAGCGGACGCCAGCATCTCCAACCGCTTTCCCGATGTCAGCATCGCCGCACGGATGGAGCGCGACTGGGGTCATCTGCAGCTGGCGGCCCTGGGGCGCGGACTGGGCTATCGCCACGACAGCGGAAAGGATGACGTGTTCGGCGCTGGGCTGTCGTTCTCCGGTTCGCTGTCGTTGTCCGGGCAGGATCTGCTGCTGTTCGGCGCGGTGGCGGGCAGCGGTATCAGCCGCTATGTGGCCGACATCAGCGGCTCGGATCTGGATGGCGTTGTCGATGCGGACGGGCGTCTGCAGGTGCTTGGCGTGCATGGCGGCTATGTCGCCTACACGCACTACTGGTCCTCGCTGTGGCGATCGAACCTGGTCTACGGCGATCTGCGTCTGGAGCGTGATCCCGGACTTTCCAGCACCGCGTTCCGGCGCAGCCAGTACGGCGCCTTCAACCTGATCTGGAGCCCGGCGCCCTCGTGGATCATGGGCATGGAGCTGCTTTACGGGCGGTTGCAGCAGCAGGACGGCGCCCGCGCCGATGCGCTGCGGCTGCAGGGAAGCCTGCAATACAACTTCATCAAATAGAGCCACTTCCCCCTTGTTGCCTCGGCTGCGGGGCGACATCCACCCAGAAGGAGTGTCGTCATGGCAACAGGAAAGAAGATCGGTGTCGTCGGGGCCACCTTCCTGGTCGCCGGCAACATGATGGGGTCGGGCGTGTTCCTGCTTCCGTCCAGCCTGGCGAAGATCGGTACCGCCTCCATCTGGGGCTGGCTGGTGACCACGGCCGGTGCGCTGCTGCTGGCGTTCGTGTTCGCCAAGCTCGGCAAGATGGCACCGCAGGCCGGTGGCCCTTATGCCTATGCGCGTGACTGGTTCGGCCCGTACATGGGTTTCCAGACCAACACCATCTACTGGTTCGCCAACTGGATCGGCAATGTCGCCATCCCGATCGCGGCGGTGGGCTATTTCAGCTACTTCTTTCCGATCCTGTCCGATCCGGTGGTGCGCTGCATCGCGGTGCTGATCCTGGTGTGGGGGTTGAGCTACGCCAATGTCATCGGCCCGCAGTTCGTCACCCGGCTGCAGACCGTCACCACCAGCTTCGCGCTGGTTCCGATCCTGGGCATCGCGATCTTCGGCTGGTTCTTCTTCGACATGGAGATTTTCAAAGGCGCCTACAACGTCTCGGGAAAATCCAACTTCGGTGCTGTCTCCAGTGCCGCAGCACTGACGCTGTGGGCGTTCATCGGGGTGGAGTCCGCCTCGGTCACGGCCGGCGTGGTCGAGAATCCGGAGAAGAACGTGGCGCGGGCAACACTGGCCGGCGTATTTCTCGCCGCGGTCGCCTACATCGCCAGCTCCTCGGTGATCATGGGCATGGTTCCCAATGCCGAGCTGCAGACCTCCGATGCTCCGTTCGCCCTGGCTGCGGCCAAGGCGGTGGGTGGCTGGGGCGGCGGGGTGGTGAGCCTGTGCGCATTCCTCGGCGCGGCTGGCTCGCTGGGGGGCTGGATCCTGCTGACCGCGCAAAGTGCCAAGGCCGCGGCCGATGACGGCCTGTTCCCGTCCATCTTCCGGCGTACCAACGACCAGGATGTGCCGGTCAAGGGCATCCTCGTGGTCGCGCTGCTGATGACCAGTGCGGTGCTGCTGACCTCGACCTCGGAGACCGCATCGGCGCAGTTCGATGTCATCACCTCCGCGGCCGTGGTGCTGACGCTGCTGCCGTATATCTATTCCTGCGTGGCCTGCTATTTCGTGGTCGAGCGGTCGCACACCATCGTCCACACCGGCGCGTTCTGGACGCTGACCAGCGTGACCGTGGTGTATTGCCTGTGGGCGATCTACGGATCGGCGGGGAACATCGTCCAGTACGCCTTCCTGTTCGTGCTGTTCATCACCGTGTTCTATCCGTTCTTCAGCGAACAGCGCCGGCAGCAGCGCAACGAGATGCTGCCTCCGGCAGGCAAGTGACGTTCCTTCCCCGGCTTCATTTTCCCGATGCAGGAGACAATCATGTACTTCAAGTCGTTGGACTATCCCATCGTCGTCATCGATGACGATTACGAGTCGCCGCGGATTGGCGGGATCCTGATCCGGGAGCTGGTTGATGAACTGCGCAAGACGGACCAGCGCGTGCTGACAGGCTTGACCCTGGCCGATGCCCAGGCCGGCGCGAGAACCTATATCGCCGCATCGGCGGTGCTCATTTCCATCGACGGGACCGAAGATACGCCCGACCAGTTCCAGCGGCTGGAGACGTTCCTGCATGAACAGAGCGCGCGACGGAAGGGCCTGCCGGTGTTCCTCTATGGCGAACGGCGGACCATCGAGAAGGTGCCCAGCAAACTGCTCCGGCACATCCACGGTTACGTGTTCCTGTTCGAGGACACCAAGAATTTCATCGCCAGGCAGGTGATGCGCGCGGCCGAATCCTACATGGACAAGCTGCTGCCGCCGTTCTTCAAGGCGCTGATCCACCATGCGGCCGAGAGCAGCTATTCATGGCATACCCCGGGCCATGCCGGTGGCGTGGCCTTCACCAAGTCTCCCGTGGGCCGCGCGTTCCACCAGTTCTACGGTGAGAACACGTTGCGCAGCGATCTTTCCATCTCCGTGCCCGAGCTGGGATCGCTGCTGGACCATACCGGTCCGATCAAGGACGCCGAAGCCGAGGCGGCTCGGAACTTCGGCGCCGACCACACCTTCTTCGTCACCAATGGCACCTCGACCGCCAACAAGATCGTCTGGCATGGCACTGTGGCCCGCGGCGATATCGTGTTCGTCGATCGCAACTGCCACAAATCGTTGCTGCATTCGCTGGTGATGACCGGCGGCATTCCGGTGTATTTCCGTCCCAGCCGCAACGCGCACGGCATCATCGGTCCGATCGGTCTGGACCAGTTCGACAAGGCGAACATGGCGGCGGCGATCGATGCCAATCCCGTGGCCCGGGCCGCCTGGAAAAAGGGCATCAAGCCGCGTATCGCGGTGGTGACGAATTCCACCTATGACGGGCTGTGCTACAACGCCGAGCGCATCGCCCTGGCCATCGGCAGCACGGTGGAGTTCCTGCACTTCGACGAGGCCTGGTATGCCTATGCCGCCTTCCATCCGTTTTATGAGAACCACTACGGCATGGCCAAGGGAAAGGCGCGCGAGCAGGACGCGATCATCTTCACCACCCATTCCACGCACAAGCTGCTGGCCGCGTTCTCGCAGGCATCGATGATCCATGTGCGCAACTCGGCCAATCGCGATCTGGATGTGGCCAGGTTCAATGAATCTTTCATGATGCACACCAGTACCAGCCCGCACTACGGCATCATCGCCTCCTGCGATGTGGCGTCGCGGATGATGACCGGTTCGGCCGGCCAGTCGCTGGTGCAGGAGATGCACGATGAGGCCATCGCGTTCCGCCATGCGATGTTGCACGTGCAGCAGGATCTGGGCCATGACACGTGGTGGTTCAAGGTGTGGCAGCCCGCCGGGGTGGAACGCGCATTGGCGAAGGAGCAGGGCCCCGCGCCGGAGATCGCCGGGCGTTCGCAGTGGTATCTGCAGAAGGGCGAGCATTGGCATGGCTTCGAGGGGCTGGTCGACGACTATGTGCTGATCGATCCGATCAAGGTCACGCTGCTCACCCCGGGGCTGGCGATGGACGGCCATATGGAGCGGAACGGCATTCCTGCCGCGGTTCTCAGCCGGTTCCTGTGGACGCGCGGTATCACCGTGGAGAAGACCAACCTCTACTCGGTGCTGTTCCTGTTCTCGATGGGTGTGACCAAGGGCAAGTGGAGCACGCTGGTCACCGAGCTGATGGCCTTCAAGCAGCTCTATGACAGCAACGCCCCGTTGTCGCAGGCCCTGCCGACGCTGGCCGCGGCGTATCCGCACGCCTATGCGGGCTGGGGATTGCGGGACCTGTGCCAGGCCCTGCACACGTTCAATGCCGAGTTCGAAGTCGCCAGGGTGATGAAGGAGATGTACGTGGAACTCCCCGAGCCGGTGATGACACCGGCCGAGGCCTACGACCATCTGGTGCGGGGTGATATCGAGCGGGTGGATATCGAGGAGGTGAGCGGACGCGTGGCCGGCACCATGCTGGTTCCCTATCCCCCGGGCATCCCCACGATCATGCCCGGTGAGCGGTTTGGCCGGACCAATGATCCGATCATCCAGTCCCTGCGGATCGCCCGCGAGCAGAACGTCCGCTTCCCGGGATTCGAGTCCGATGTCCACGGCCTGATCATCGAGCGTGAAGGCGGCATCGCCACCTATAAAGTAGAAGTATTGAAGGGCTGAACCCGGCCAGCCCCGCCGTCATGGACGCCCATGGACACAAGCCAAGAGCAGCGCATTCTGAAATTGTCCATTGGCGTGACGGTCGGGGTCAGTGCCTCCGGCTTCTTCGGTGGCCTGCTCGCCGGCTCGCAGGCGGTGCTGTTCGATGGCGTCTACAGCCTGGTGGACGTGGCACTGACCCTGGTGGCGCTGTCGGTGCTGCGGCTGGTCGCGCGCGAGGGCAGCTCCCGTTTCCAGTACGGCTACTGGCACCTGGAGCCGATGGTCGAGGCGATGGGCGGGGCGATCCTGTCGCTGGCCTGCATCTACGCGCTGGCCAACGCGGTGATCGGCCTGACCACTGGCGGGCATGAGGTCAAGCTGGGCATCGCCCTGTTCTGGTCGGCGCTGCTGAGCGTGGTGAATCTGGTGATGTCCCTCTACGTCAGCGCCAAGGCCCGGCAGCTGCAGTCGGCCTTGCTGAGCCTGGATGCACGGGCCTGGTTCCTGAGCGGCATGATGAGCCTGGCGGTGCTGGGCGCATTCCTGCTCGCCACGCTGCTCAGTGGCGGTGACCGGCAGTGGCTGGTGCCGTACCTGGATTCGCTGGTGCTGGCCGGCATCTGCCTGGCGGTGTTGCCGCTGCCGTTGCACACGACCTGGAAGGCGATGCGCGAGGTGTTGCAGGTGGCGCCGCCGGAGCTGGATGGGCGGGTCAGGCAGGTGATGGAGCCTTTGTCGCCGAGCATGGCTTCTCCGGCTTCAGCAGCCATGTGGCCAAGATGGGACGCATGCAGTTCGTCGAGATCCACATCCTCACCCGCCCGCAGTGGAGCTTCGGCTCGATCAGCGAAGTGGACCGGCTGCGCGACGAGATCGCCACCCGCCTGGGCGCCCGCGACGCCGGATTCTGGCTGACCATCGACTTCACCTCCGATCCGGGGTGGACCTAGCTTGGTGCCGGTGGCGTTGCGCTTGACAGGGATTTTGTTTACGCGTGTAATCGAAAAAAATTACAGGCGTAAACGATGGTCCAGATCAGTGAAGCCGAGGCGGTGGTGATGGAGGTGTTGTGGGGTCAGCATCCGTTGTCCGCCGAAGAAGTGATCGCGCGCCTTCCCGGCGGCAACGAATGGGCCGAGGCGACAGTCAAGACCCTGCTCAATCGTCTGCTCAACAAGGGCGCCATCGCCGCGCAGAAGGATGGCCGTCGTTATCTGTATTCGCCGCTGGTGCAACGCGACACCTGGGTGCTGGAGGAAAGCAGCAGCCTGATCGAACGCCTGTTCGAGGGACGTGTTGCGCCGCTGGTAGCGCATTTCAGCCAGCATCGGCGATTGAGCCGCGACGACGTTGCCGAGCTGCGCAAACTGCTGGAGGACCTCGACGATGAGCAGCGCTGATTTTCTGGCGGGATTGCTGGAAGGAGCCGTCGCCACCAGCGCGGCGATGGTAGTGGTACTGCTGTTGCGAGGGGCAGTTCGCAATTGGCTCGGTGCCAGTGCCGCGTATCTGATGTGGTTGATGGTGCCGGCAGCCTTGTTCGCGGTATGGCTGCCCGCGCCGCGATTGACGACGGTGCCAATGGCCGCGACCGACATGGCCGTGCAGGTGGGCCAGACCATTCCCGATGCCGCAGCGGCACTATCCGAAGGAGTGCCGGGCTGGTTGGCGCTGTGGCTGGCTGGTGCGCTGCTGATGGCGGTGTGGTTGCTGTGGCAGCAGCGTCACTTCATGCGTGGGCTGGGTTCGCTCACCCAACGCGACGATGGCCACTGGCAGGCGCAAACTGTCGCCGGGTTGCCGGCGATAGTCGGTGTGCTGAGGCCCCGGATTGTGGTGCCGGCCGACTTCGAGCAGCGTTACAACGCCGAGGAGCGCGAGCTGGTGATGCTGCATGAGCAGCTGCATCTGCGCCGTGGCGACCTCTGGGTGAATGCCGCCTTGGCACTGCTGCAATGCGTGTACTGGTTCAACCCGTTGCTCGGGCCAGCCGTGCGGCGGTGTCGGGAGGATCAGGAGCTTTCCTGCGATGAACGCGTCATCGCCCATACCGCAGGTGCACGTCGCAGTTATGGCAACGCCATGCTCAAGACCGGGCTGGCGCTGTCTCCGTTGCCGGTGGGGTGCCACTGGCAGAACCAGCATCCATTGAAGGAGCGTATTGCCATGTTGGAGCGTCCGGTACCGGGGAAGAAGCAGTGGTTGGCGATGGTGGTGTTGTCTGCAGGACTTTGCGGTGGCGTGGGCTACACCGCCTGGGCTGCACAGCCTGGAACGGCGGCGATGACTGAGGCCGGCGCCGTCTACGCAACGCGGGTACAGGCCGATGCCGATGGAACGCAGCAGCAGTTCGAACTGCATCAGCCAGTAGGCAAGCCGTTCGCTTTCACGCTGGAGTCGGCCAACGGGGTGAAATGGGATGCCGAGTTCACTGTGGTGCCTGCGGAGGCTGGAAAGCTGCACTTGCAGGGCACGCTGAAGGCCGATGGGGTGTTGGTGTCTTCGCCGGAACTGCTGGTGGCGGCAGGCAAGATGGCTGCTGTCGAAGTCACGACCCGTGGTGGCAGCTCGTTGCTGGCACTGAAGCTTCAAACCGACGAGGTTGGCGGCAGCTCGAAAGCCGCGTCGTCAGGAAAGATTTCGGTCGAGCCGGAAGCCGGAGAGAACGATCCGACGACCGATCGCATGACGCCACCGGTGTACCCCAAGGCTGCATTCGAGAACGGCGTCAGCGGCAAGGTGGTGCTGCGGATCGAGGTGGATGCGGAAGGGCAGCCCACAGATGTAAAGGTCGAAACCTCACAGCCGGAGGGAGTATTCGATACGGCCGCGGTGGAAGCCGCACGGCAGTGGAAATTCAACCCGGCGCAGAAAGATGGCCAGGCCGTTGCTGGCGCGGTGCGCGTACCGGTCTGGTTTGACCTGGATGAGAGCGCCACGCATACCGAAGAAAGCACGGGAGGCTGATTGTGCGGCTCATGACGGGGGCATTGGTGTTACTGCTGGCAGGCTGCGCCACGCGACCGGTGGCAGACGGGGAACTGGCCGGCAGCTACAACATCGGGCGGCAGCTGCTGGCACCCGAACAGAAGGGCGGTGCCGGAGCGATTGAGCCGTACGTGCTGGGCGCCACTGAAACGTTCCGTATGCCGGAGCCCCTGCAGGCGCCATCGCCCACCTTGCCGCCGGGCTATGAACGTCAGACCTTGCCACCCACCACGCTGTGCGTGCGGGTGATTGTGATGGCTGACGGGAGCGTCGAACGTGCGGAGTCGCTGCTTGAGCACACCCGCTGCAGGGCCGGTGCGGAGGCGGAACATGCCTCCTTGCTGCAGGCGGCACTGGATGCCACGGCGAGGTGGAGGTTCCACCCGGCGGCGATCTGCCGCTTCGCACCGGGCACGGGAGCGTTGGCGCCGGGCAACTGCGCCGGTGCTGCCGAGGTGGAGCCGGTACCGGTGACGCTGCTGTATGGCTTCACCTTCGAGGTGGCGCAGGGCCGGGTGCGTGTACGGAGAAGCAGCGATTTGAATTGATGGACGCCGTAAATGAAGAAGCCGCGGGCGGGAGCTCGCGGCTTCTTCAATATGATCGTTCAGATGACGTTCCAAAGGCGGCATCAATGCCCGTCGAGCAACGCATTCAACAACGCGGCCAGACGTTCACCAGCCAGACGGACCTGTGCCTCGGCAACCGGTCGCCAGGTCGCGGCATAGGCATCGCCGATCTTGCGACCGGGTGGATACAGTCCCGGGCGGGTGGCGATATGGCAGGTCTGCTCGGCCCACTGGCCGGCATCACGCTGCAGCTGCGGTGCGCTGACGCCGGTCGGCGCCGGCAGTGCCTGCAGGCGTTGCAGGAACTGGTCATCATTCAACTGCAGGGCGTAGAACATGCCGCTGTCCCACACCGAATGCAGGTTGGTGCCGCGATCATTGAACTGCAGCTGGTAGCTGTTGCCACCGCGGTCGTGGCCGTAGCCGGCGTGCATGGCTGATGGATGTCGCCGACCAGATGCACGACGAACTTCAGCGCCTGCAGGCGTGCTGCATCGGGCAGCTTGTGGTTGGCCAGCAGGGCGCTCTGTTGCTTCAGCGCCTCCACCACGCAGTTGCCATCCGGGCAATGCCGGGCGGCCTGGTAGGCGCAGCCGTCTTCGGCCATGTTGACGTAGTGCCAGTTGGCCGAGCGCTTGCCCAGATCGGGATCGTTGGCGCGCAGTTCGTCGGCCCACGGGGCGATGGCGGCCAGCGAGGGAACCGGTTCGCCGGCAAGCAGGCGGTCCACTTCGGCCCGGGCGGTCGGGCTCAGGCCGGTTTCGGCGACCCGGCCGACCAGCCGGTGGCCCTGTGCACCCCAGGCATATGCATCGGAAACCACCATGGTGTTGGCAAGAAGGGCGAGGCTGGCGGTGGCCAGCAGGGTCGGGAGATTCTTCATGGCCCGATTCTAACGTCTGCGCGAGGTGGTGCTGTTGCCACATCTGGCGACGCTGGAACAACAACGCCCCGGCCAGGGCCGGGGCGTTGCGGTGATCCGGGAGGGGCAGGATCAGAACTTGAAGACGTAGGCCACGCCGTAGACCAGCGGATCGATCTTGGCGGTGCCCAGCTTGGCGCCATTGACCTTGACCTTGGTGTCGATGTCGGCCCAGCGCAGGTCCACGCGCAGTGCACCCTTGTCGCTGATGGCGTAGTCCAGGCCGGCATGGGCGGCCAGGCCCCAGGAATCCTCCAGTTTCAGCTTGGTGCCATCCAGTGCGCCCTTGCTGTCGGTGTCGAAGAACTTGGTGTAGTTCACGCCCAGGCCGACAAACGGGGTGACCTTGCTGCTGTTGGCGAAGTGGTACTGCAGCGAGACCACCGGCGGCAGATGCTTGGTCTCACCGACCTTGCCGACGCCATCGATGCTGACTTCATGCTTGAACGGCAGGGCGGCCAGCACCTCGATGCCCACGTTGTCGGCAACAAAGTATTCGAACGTGACGGTCGGCTTGATATCGCTGTCCACCTTGGTCGGCAGCGCGCCCAGGCCCAGCGCGGCACCGTTGAGGTCACCGGCGTCGGACGTGGGATCAACCGCGTGCACGCCGACGCCCAGCGTCCAATCGCCCTTGGACTGGGCCATGGCGGGCGCGGCGGCCAGGGCCATAGCCGCGGCGAGGCTGGAGAGCAGCAGGGCGGAGGTCTTGCGCATGTGTAATTCCATTGCTTGTTGGAGGTGGCGCCAGTGTCCGGATGCCGGCCGGGTAGCGCTTTGATCCTGATCAAACACGCGTTTGCACTCAGCTGGCGCTCATTTGCGGGGCACTGCTGCCGCACCGGAACCGGGACCGGCTACTGTTAGAATGACGGCCCCTTTCCACCCCCGCCGCAACGGGTTTGCGGCTGCAGGAGCTTGTGAACATGGCAATCAAGGTCGGCATCAACGGTTTCGGGCGCATCGGGCGCAATGTGCTGCGTTCGGCAGTGCTGAACTTCGGCGACGACATCGAGATCGTGGCCATCAACGATCTGCTGGAGCCGGACTATCTGCCTACATGCTCAAGTACGATTCGGTGCACGGCCGCTTCAACGCGGATGTCGCCATCGAGGGTGGCCACCTGCTGGTCAACGGCAAGAAGATCCGCCTGACCCAGGAACGCGATCCGGCCAACCTGAAGTGGAACGAAGTGGACGTGGACGTGGTGATCGAATCCACCGGCCTGTTCCTGGACAAGGCCAGCGCGCAGAAGCACCTCGATGCCGGCGCCAAGAAGGTGCTGCTGTCGGCCCCGTCCAAGGACGACACGCCGATGTTCGTGTTCGGCGTCAACCACCAGACCTACGCCGGGCAGAGCATCATCTCCAACGCCTCGTGCACCACCAACTGCCTGGCCCCGCTGGCCAAGGTCATCAATGACAAGTGGGGCATCAAGCGCGGCCTGATGACCACCGTGCACGCCGCCACCGCCACCCAGAAGACCGTCGATGGTCCGTCCAACAAGGACTGGCGCGGCGGCCGCGGCATCCTGGAGAACATCATCCCGTCCTCCACCGGTGCGGCCAAGGCCGTGGGCGTGGTGATCCCGGAACTCAACAAGAAGCTGACCGGCATGAGCTTCCGCGTGCCCACCTCGGACGTGTCGGTGGTCGACCTGACCGTCGAGCTGGAGAAGGAAGCCACCTACGCCGAGATCTGCGCCGAAGTGAAGGCACAGAGCGAAGGCGCGCTGAAGGGCATCCTGGGTTACACCGAGGACAAGGTGGTGGCCACCGATTTCCGCGGCGAGACCCACACCTCGGTGTTCGATGCCGATGCCGGCATCGCGCTGGATACCACCTTCGTCAAGCTGGTGGCCTGGTACGACAACGAATGGGGCTACTCCAACAAGTGCCTGGAAATGGTGCGCGTGATCGCGGCCTGATCCGTACCGTGTTGGGCTGAGCAAAGGGCGCCTTCGGGCGCCCTTTGTTTTGGCTGCGCAACCGGAGCAGGCCGCGCGGAGCCCGGGCGGGAAAGCTGCCGGAGGTGGCGCAGGCCCGGCCGGCGAGGGTGGGGACTGCCCGGGTAGTCACCGGGCGGACTGGCCCGGGACCGGTCTTGTATGGATCTGGCGGCACACGCGCTCGCCACGCGCGCCGGCAGTTTCCGTTTGCGCCGCACCCGGATAAGGTGTGGCGGCCCTCCGTCGGGGGACAGGGACAGGAAATGGATGACACGCTGGTGGTCGTGGGGTTGTTGTTGCTGGCCGTGGCACTGCTGGTACCGGTGCTGCTGGTGATGGCGCTGGTCTCGGTGGCCTCGCTCAAGCGCCGGGTGGCGGTGCTGGAAGCTGCCCTCGCGCCGA
>NZ_BAZI01000020.1 GCF_001310775.1 Stenotrophomonas pictorum JCM 9942 | reverse complement strand
CTGGCCGCCGGTCGCCGCGTGGCCGGCAAGCTGCAAGTGCGCGGTGGTGTCCGGCGGCAACATCGATGCCGCGGTGCTGTCCATGCTGCTGTCGGAAGTCCGACCGCGCCCGCCGCGCAAGCCGCGGCAACGCAATACCGAGCGACTTAGAAGCCGCGCCGTCATACCGGCCTCGCGCACCGCCAAAGCCGACATCCCCAATCTTTCCGTTACCGCCGCAGTCGAGGAGACCCTCTGGTGAATACTCCAACCAACAACACCCCGCGAATTACCATCTTCGACACGACCCTGCGTGACGGTGAGCAATCACCCGGCTGCAGCATGACGCCACCGCAGAAGCTGGTGATGGCAAGGGCGCTGGCGGAACTGGGCGTGGACGTGATCGAAACCGGCTTCCCCGCAAGTTCGCAGTCCGACCGCGACGCCATGGCCCTGATCGGCCGCGAAGTGCGCCAGCCGGTGCTGGCGGTGCTGTCGCGCTGTCTGGCCGGCGATATCGAAACCTCGGTCAAGGCGCTGGAGGCTGCAGCACGCCCGCGCCTGCACGTGTTCCTGTCGACCAGCCCGCTGCATCGCGAGCACAAGCTGCGCATGAGCCGGGAGCAGGTGCTGGAATCGGTGCACAGGCATGTGAGCATGGCGCGCGGCTATCTGGATGACATCGAGTTCTCCGCCGAAGACGCCACCCGCACCGAACTGGACTTCCTGACCGAAGTCGCCCAGGTCGCCATCGCTGCCGGCGCAAGCACCATCAACCTGCCCGACACCGTCGGCTTCACCACGCCGGAAGAAATCCGTGCGATGTTCCAGCATGTCATCGCCAATGCGGCCGGTGCCGACAAAGTGGTGTTCAGCACCCACTGCCACAATGACCTGGGTCTGGCGGTAGCAACTCGCTGGCCGCGATCGAAGGAGGGGCGCGCCAGGTGGAAGGCTCGATCAACGGCATCGGCGAGCGCGCCGGCAACTGCGCGCTGGAAGAAATCGCGATGGTGCTGAAAGTCCGCAACGCCTTCTACAACAACTTCGATACCGGCTTCGACACCCGCCGCATCGTGCCCACCTCGCAGCTGCTGCAGCGCCTGGTCGGCATGCCGGTCCAGCGCAACAAGGCCATCGTCGGCGCCAACGCCTTCGCGCACGAGTCCGGCATCCACCAGCACGGCATGCTGCGCAACCGCAACACCTACGAGATCATGCGTCCAGAAGACGTGGGCTGGGAATCCTCGCAGATGGTGCTGGGCCGCCACAGCGGCCGCGCCGCGGTCGAGGCACGGCTGCGGGCGCTGGGCTACCTGCTGGAAGAGGAAGAGCTGAAGCTGGTCTTCGAGCAGTTCAAGGCCCTGTGCGAGCAGCAGCGGGTGGTCACCGATGCGACCTGCAGACCCTGATGCAGGGCACCTCCAGCAGCGACGGCTACCGCCTGGCCTCGATGACCATCAGCGACGTCGGCAGCCGCGCCAATGCGCTGGTCGAGCTGTCCGATCCGGAAGGCAACCGCGTGTCCGAGACCGCACAGGGCGATGGCCCGGTCGATGCGCTGTTCTCGGCGCTGTCGGCGGCCACCGGCGTGCAACTGACCCTGGACAGCTACCATGTGCACAGTGTCGGCATCGGTGCCGATGCGCGCGGTGAGGCCAACCTGAGCGTGCGCCACGAAGGCGAGATCCTCGAAGGCACCGGCACCAGCCGCGACATCATCGAAGCCAGCGCACTTGCCTGGCTGGATGTCACCAATCGCCTGCTGCGCCATCGCGAAAGCAGCACCTGCGAGGAAGCCGTCAGCGCCTGAGCGCGACGGCAGAACATAGGCAACGGAACGAACTGATGAGCGCCGCACCCAAAACCCTGTACGACAAACTGTGGGATGCCCACGTCGTGGTCCCCGAATCCGACAGCGCGCCGGCCGTGCTGTATATCGACCTGCACCTGATCCATGAAGTGACCTCGCCGCAGGCCTTCACCGAGCTGCGCGAGCGCGGGCTGAAGCCGCGCCGGCCGGATCGCACCAAGGCGACGATGGACCACTCCACGCCGACCCTGCCGGCCGGTCCGGACGGCACGCTGCCCTACGCCAGCAAGGCCTCCGAAGCGCAGGTCGAAACCCTCGCCAAGAACTGCGCCGAATACGGCATCGAACTGTTCGACATGGCCTCGGCCAGCCGTGGCATCGTCCACGTCATCGCCCCGGAGCAGGGCTTCACCCAGCCAGGCATGACCATCGTCTGTGGTGACAGCCACACCTCCACCCACGGCGCGTTCGGCGCGCTGGCCTTCGGTATCGGCACCAGCGAAGTCGGCCATGTGCTGGCCACGCAGTGCCTGCTGCAGCGCAAAGCCAGGACCATGGCCATCACCGTCGATGGCGAACTGGCCCCGGGCGTGGGCGCCAAGGACGTGGTGCTGCATATCATCGGCGTGATCGGGGTCAACGGCGGCACCGGCCATGTGCTGGAATTCCGCGGCTCGGCAATCCGCGCGATGGACATGGAGCAGCGCATGACCCTGTGCAACATGTCGATCGAAGCCGGCGCCCGCGCCGGCATGGTCGCACCGGACCAGGTCACCTTCGACTGGATTGCCAGGACCCCGCGCGGCCCCAAGGACGCCGACTTCGACAAGGCCGTGGCGTACTGGGCGTCGTTAAACAGTGACGAGGCCGCGCACTTCGACAGCGAAGTCCATATCGATGCCGGCGACATCCGTCCGACCCTGACCTGGGGCACACATCCCGGAACCGCGATCGCGGTGGATGCGCCGATCCCGGCCGCCAACGACGCCGCCGCGCAGAAGGGCCTGGATTACATGAAATTCGAAGCCGGCCACAGTTTGATCGGCACGCCGGTGGACGTGGTGTTCGTTGGTTCCTGCACCAATGGCCGGCTGAGCGACATGCGCGAAGTGGCACAGGTGCTGCGCGGCCGCCGCATCGCCGATGGCGTGCGCATGCTGGTGGTGCCGGGCTCGGAAATCGTCAAACGCGAGGCCGAGGCCGAAGGCATCCACGAAGTTGTGCGTGCGGCCGGTGCTGAATGGCGCGAGCCGGGCTGCTCGATGTGCATCGCCATGAACGGCGATCTGGTGGCCCCCGGCCAGCTGGCGGTGAGCACCAGCAACCGCAATTTCGAAGGACGTCAGGGCCCCGGTTCGCGTACCTTGCTGGCATCGCCGATGAGCGCGGCGTGGGCGGCGGTGAACGGCCGTGTCGCCGACCCGCGTGAGCTGTTTGCCAAGGAGGTGGCGTGATGGCCGCACTGACCCGCATCGTTTCGCGCAGCGTGGTGCTGCGCCAGACCAATATCGACACCGACCAGATCATCCCGGCGCGTTTCCTGTCCACCACCGAGCGTGCCGGTCTGGGCAAGCATGCGTTCAACGACTGGCGCTGGCAGGCCGATGGCTCGCCGAACCCGGAATTCGCCTTCAACCAGCCGCAGAACGCCGGGCGTTCGATCCTGCTGGCCGGGCGCAACTTCGGCTGCGGCTCCTCGCGCGAACATGCGCCGTGGGCGCTGACCGATCTGGGACTGAGCGCCATCGTCAGCAGCGAGATCGCCGATATCTTCCGTGGCAACGCGCTGAAGAACGGGCTGCTGCCGATTGTGCTGGACGAGGCCGACGTGCAAGCGCTGATGCAGAACCCGGATGACGAGCTGACCGTGGATGTGGCCGCGCGCGAGCTGCGCACTTCCAGCGGCAAGGCCTATCCGTTCCCGCTGGACGGCTTCTCGCAGACCTGCCTGCTCGAAGGCGTTGACCAGCTGGGTTACCTGCTGGGCCGTACGACTGAAATCGAACGTTACGAGAGTGAACATGCACGCTGAAATCGTCGTATTGCCGGGTGACGGCATCGGCCCTGAAATCACCGCCGCCGCGGTCGATGTGCTCAAAGCCATCGCCACCCGCTTCGGCCACAGCTTGAACTTTGTCGAACACGATATCGGCGGCATCGCCATCGACACGTACGGCCAGCCGTTGCCGCCGGCCACGCTGGAGGCCTGCCGCAAGGCCGATGCGGTGCTGCTCGGCGCCGTGGGTGGCCCCAAGTGGTCCGATCCCAATGCCAAGGTACGTCCGGAGCAGGGCCTGCTGGCCATTCGCAAGGCGCTGGGGTTGTTCGCCAACCTGCGTCCGGTGCGTACCCATCCCGCGGCGTTGCACGCCTCGCCGATCAAGGCCGAGCTGCTGCAGGACGTGGACTTCGTGGTCGTGCGCGAGCTCACCGGCGGCATCTATTTCGGCGACAAGACCCGCGATGCCGACAGCGCCAGCGATCTGTGCCGCTACACCACGGTCGAAATCGAACGCGTGCTGCGCAGCGCCTTCCGTCTTGCCCAGCAACGTCGCGGCAAGCTGACCTCGGTGGACAAGGCCAATGTGCTGGAAACCTCGCGGCTGTGGCGGGACATCGCCGCCCGCATCGGCCGCGAGGAATTCCCGGACGTGGAACTGGAACACCAGCTGGTCGATTCGATGGCCATGCACCTGATCGCCAAGCCGCGCGCCTACGATGTGATCGTCACCGAGAACATGTTCGGCGACATCCTCACCGACGAAGCTCGATGCTGGCCGGCTCGCTGGGCCTGCTGCCGTCGGCCTCGCTCGGCGAACAGGGCCAGGTCGGCATCTTTGAGCCGATCCATGGCTCGGCCCCGGATATCGCCGGCAAGGGGATCGCCAACCCCTACGCCACCATTCTCAGCGCGGCCATGCTGCTGCGCCACTCGCTGGGACTGGAGGCCGAGGCGGCCGCCATCGAGCAGGCGGTCAGCGCCGCGCTGGATGCGGGCCATTTCACCGCCGACCTGGCGGCACAGGGACAGGCGCTGTCCACGCAACGGGCCGCGCAGGCGGTGCTTGCGCAGCTGAACTAGCTTTACCTGGACGCGGCCATAGGCCGCGTCTTTGTTCTGGCGGCCCGTTTCCGCCCGGTGGATTGAACGCTCCCTCCACATTTGGACTTGTTGCTTCAAGTCCCTCTCCTGAAAGGAACGCCCTTGAAATATCGCACTCCCGACGACTTCCTGGCCCATGTGGCCAAGCGCGACCCTTACCAGCCCGAATTCCTGCAGGCGGCAAAGGAAGTGATGCTCAGCCTGTGGCCGTTCCTGCAGCAGAATCCCAAGTACCTGCAGTACGGCATGCTGGAACGGCTGGTCGAGCCCGAACGCGTGATCCAGTTCCGCGTGACCTGGACGGACGACCACGGCCAGACCCACGTCAATCGCGCCTGGCGCGTACAGCACAGCTCGGCGATCGGTTCGTTCAAGGGCGGCATGCGCTTTCATCCCTCGGTCAACCTGTCGATCCTGAAGTTCCTGGCGTTCGAGCAGACCTTCAAGAACGCACTGACCACCCTGCCGATGGGGGGCGGCAAGGGCGGCGCGGATTTCGATCCCAAAGGCAAGAGCGACGGCGAAGTGATGCGCTTCTGCCAGGCGCTGATGCTGGAGCTGCACCGCCATCTCGGCCCCAACACCGATGTGCCAGCCGGGGATATCGGGGTGGGCGCACGCGAAGTCGGCTTCATGGCCGGCATGATGAAGAAACTCAGCAACGATGCCTCGTGTGTGTTCACCGGCAAGGGCCTGGCCTACGGTGGCAGCCTGATGCGCCCGGAGGCCACCGGTTATGGCACGGTCTACTTCGTCGAGCAGATGCTGCACCATGCCCGACGCCAGACCCATGGGGCCAAGGTGCTGGTATCCGGCTCGGGCAACGTTGCCCAGTACGCTGCCGCCAAGGCGGCCGATCTGGGCGCGCGCGTGCTCACTTTCTCCGACTCCGGCGGCACGCTGTATGCACGCGATGGTTTCGATGAGCAGGGCCTGCTGGATGTGATGGCATTGAAGAACGAGCGTCGTGGCCGCCTGGCCGAGCTGGCCGACGATCCCCGCTTCGAATTCCTGGTCGACCGCCGGCCCTGGCACATCCCGGCCGATATCGCCCTGCCCTGCGCGACCCAGAACGAGCTGGACGAAACCGATGCGCGCACCCTGGTCCACAACGGCGTGCTGTGCGTGGCCGAAGGCGCCAACATGCCCTCGACGCTGGAGGCGGTGGAGGTGTTCCTGCAGGCCGGCACGCTGTATGCACCCGGCAAGGCCAGCAATGCCGGCGGCGTGGCCACCTCGGGCCTGGAGATGTCACAGAACGCGCTGCGACTGTCCTGGCGTCACGCCGATGTCGATGAACGCCTGCACGTGATCATGAAGGAGATCCACGCCAACTGCGTGCAACATGGCGTGCGCAAAGATGGCAGCGTCAACTATGTCGACGGCGCCAATATCGCCGGTTTCGTCAAAGTGGCCGACGCGATGCTGGCCCAGGGCCTGTACTGACCCGTGCGGATCGCGTCCTGGCCCGGAACGCTCAGGACAGGACGCGATTGCGGCCCGTATTCTTGGCCCGGTACAGCTGTCGATCCGCAGCGGCGATCAGCGTGTGCGTCGTCTCCTGCTCCGGCCCGCGCTCGGCGGCACCGATACTGACCGTGATCGTCGCCTCCGCATCCACATCCTCCAGCCGCAGACGCGCAACCCGCGTACGCAGCGCCTGCAGCACCGGCAACGCCTCGCTCAACCCCATTCCGCGCAGCACGATCAGGAATTCCTCGCCACCATGGCGGGAGATGAACTGCCCCTCGCCCAGCTGCAACTGCAACAGCCACGCCACATCCCGCAGCACACGATCACCCACCTCGTGGCCGTAGACGTCATTGATGCGTTTGAAGTGGTCGATATCGACCAGCGCCACGGTCAACGGCGAGGCCGGATCGTCACGCAAGGCCAGCTGCAGATGCGCGTCGGCGGCGCGACGGTTCGGCAATCCGGTCAACGCATCGTGGGTGGCCTGATGGGCCAGCCGTTTCAGCAGCGCGTCCCGTTCGGCATCGGCCTGCTCCAGCGCCCGGTTTTTCTCGCTCAGCTCCTGCGTCCTCACCGCGATCTCGTCATCGAGTTGCCGCTGCCGGCGTCGATAGCTGGCCGTCCGCCAGCTGATGAGTGCCACTACCAGGCCGATCAGCGCCAGCGCCAGCAGGGCCAGTGCCCAGGGCCGCCGCCAGTAGGGCGTGGCCACTTCCAGCGTCAATACGGTCTCGCCAATCCGCGCGGCATCGGCCCAGTCCAGCGGCAGCGCCATCGCCTGTATGCGCAGCCGGTAACTGCCCGGTGGAAGGTTGGTGTAGACCGCTTCGGTGCGTGTATCGGCGTCTACCCAGTCCGCGTCGAAACCCTCCAGCCGGTAGCGGTAGCGCATCTTGTCCGGCGCGCGGAAGCCCAGCCCGCTGTAGGCGACCCCGATGCGTTCGACCTCGCTGGGAAGCTGGTAGCGCTCACGCATCTGCTGCTGCGCGCCATCGACGATGACGCTCTCGATGGCAACCGGCGCGGTCTGCAGACGCTGCTGTCCCACGCGTTGCGGATCGATCACGGCCAAGCCGCCCGATGTCGCAAACAGCAGCTGTCCCTGGCCGGTCATCCAGCTGGACGGTGAGGAGGCGCCGTTGGTCTGGCGGCTGGGCATGCCGTCGGTATGATCCACGACGTGGACCGCCAGCTGCGCACGCGCGCCGGCCGCCACGCCGACCAGATCATTGCGATCCAGGCGGAACACACCTTGATTGCTGGACAGCCACAGATGGTTCTGCCCGTCATCGAGAATGCGGAAGATCTTGTCGCGCGGCAGCCCGCGGGCGTGATCGAAGGCCTGGATCGACAATCCCCGACGCCGCAGCAGGCCATGGTCGGTCGCGATCCACAGGTCGCCGTTGGCATCGCCCAGGAAGTCGAACACGTACCGCGCCGGGAAATCGGCCGCGTTTGCCGGCCATACCCGGAGCTTTTGCGCCGCATCGAGCGAGGCCATGCCGTTGCTGGTGCCGATCCACAATACGCCGGCCTGATCACGGTACAGCGCATGCACCGCCGCCGCTGGCGGCAAGCCGTCCAGCGTCCCGTAGTGGCGCAGGCTACCGTGACGGTACCGGTACAACCCGTCGGCGCAACCAATCCACACGGTGCCATCGGCCTCGGCCAGCAGCGCGCGCACGAGCGGCTGCACGAGTCCCGGCAGCGTCACCCGCTGCTGGATACGCCCGTTGCTGTCCAGCGCGAACACGCCCTGGTTGTAGGTGCCTACCCATAGGGTTTGGTCGCGTTGGGCCAGCGCCAGCACCGAAGCATCGCGCTGCGCATCCGCAAGCAGCGGCACCTTGGCCAGTTGCCCGTTGTACTGGCGCTCCAGCCTTCGGAATGGCCGATCCAGATCGCTCCATCGGGGGTCTGCATCACCGCGCGAATATAGTTCGAGCGCAGGCCATCGGCGACTGTCAGCCCGCTGGCCGCCCCCTCGTCGATCCGGAACAGGCCATCGGTGCTACCCGACCACACCAGTCCCTCACGATCGATCATCAGCGCCGGACTGACCTGGCCATGCACCGGCAGGCGCTCGACCACGCCATCGGCATAACGTTCGAGCCGGCCTGCGGACAGACTCATCCACAGCGCACCGGCAGCATCGCGGCGCACCGCGTCCACCCGCTCGCCGCGTTTGAGGTGTTCGACGCGACCGTTGCCGTGCAGCCAGTGGATACCGTCATCGGCCGCCACAACCCAGCCGCCGGCACCATCGTCGACCAGATCGCGCACGCGCCATGCCTGGCTGTTGCGCCACGGCTGCAGGCGTTGCTGCGCAAGACGGAAGATCCCCACCTCGGTGGCGATCAGCATGCCGCCACTCGGGTCATGGCGCAGCGCGGTGACCGGTACGACAGGCAAGCCCATCGCCGCGCTGGCGTCTTCCAGCACACCACTCACCGAGAGCCGCAGCAGACGTTCATTGGTGGCGATCCACAGCGAGCCATCGTGGTCACGCAGCATCGCCACCACCGACAACTGCCGGGCATCGGCGCCGCCCAGCGGCTGCCACGCCCCCTTGTGATAGCGATAGACCCCGTCGGAAGCGGTTCCGAACAGCATCGCGCCATCGGCCTCGGCAAGGATGCTCAGGATTCCGGACAACTCCACCCCGGGGGTGTTCTGCCGGTCGAAGACGGTAAAGCTGCGGCCGTTGAAACGGACCACACCTTCCCAGGTCCCGATCCAGATGAAGCCGTCCGTGCCCTGCGCCAGCGACTGCACCAGGTTGTGCGGCAGCCCCTGCGCCATGTCCCAGCTGGCGACGGTGTGCCGGCCGGCCTGGGCCCATGACGGGAAAAAGCCGGCGACCACCAGCACCAGCGTGACCAGCCACACCCGCGTCCACCGCCGCGCCGGCGCGCACGGTTGGCAGGAGTACCGATCACGTGGGGAAATCGCCAAACCCGCCTCCTGCAGGCACGCCGGCGGTGCACCGGCGTGCCAATCTAACATTCGCCGTGCCCGGCTCCCTGCGGCGCGGGACACAGGGGCCGGAGATCATCGTCGATTCAGCTGCCGGCTTCGTCCGGGCGTACCCGGAACCAGGCCGCGTACAGCGCCGGCAGGAACACCAGGGTCAGCACCGTGCCGACAATCAAGCCGCCCATGATCGAGATCGCCATCGAGCCGTAGAAAGCGCTGCGCGAGAGCGGGATCATCGCCAGCACCGCCGCCAGGGCGGTCAGTACGATCGGCCGGAAGCGGCGCACGGTGGCATCGATGATCGCGTGCCAGCGGTCATGCCCGGCGTCGATGTCCTGCTGGATCTGGTCGATCAGGATCACCGAGTTGCGCATGATCATGCCGGCCAAGGCGATCGTTCCGAGCATCGCCACGAACCCGAACGGCACCCGGAACAGCAGCAGGAACAGGGTTGCGCCGATAATGCCCAGCGGTGCGGTCACCAGCACCATCGCCGCCCGCGAGAAACTGCGCAGCTGCAGCATCAGCAAAGTCGCCACCACCGCCAGGAACAGCGGCAAGCCGGCCTTGATCGAGTCCTGGCCGCGCGCCGAATCCTCCACCGTGCCGCCCGTTTCCAGCAGGTAGCCGTCCGGCAGCGCCTCGCGGATCTTCGCCAGCGTCGGCACGATCTGCTCCACCACGCCCACCGGCTGGGTGCCGTCGCCGATATCGGCGCGCACGGTGACCGTGGGCAGGCGGTCGCGATGCCAGATGATCCCGTCCTCGAAGGTGGATTCCAGCCTCGCCACCTGCGACAGCGGCACCGACGTGCCACCCGCCGTGGGAATGGCCAGGCTGGCGAGCATGTCCAGCTGCGTACGTTCGTCATCCGGTCCGCGCAGCAGCATGCCGATCTGGCGGTTGCCTTCGCGGTAGGTGCTCACGCTCATGCCCGACAGCGAGCTGGTCAGGAACTGGGCGATCTGCGCGCTGCTCACGCCCAGCACGCGGGCGCGCTCCTGGTCCACCACCAGCCGCACCACCTTGCTCGGTTCGGACCAGTTGAGGTTGACGTTGGTGGTATGCGGGTTCTCGCGCACCTTCGCCATCACCTGGCGGGCGATGGCCTGGACCCGGTCGATGTGCTCGCCAGAGACGCGGAACTGCACCGGATAGCCCACCGGCGGGCCGTTCTCCAGCCGGGTGACACGCAGCTGCACGTCGCCGAACTGCGGCACGACCTCATCGATCAGCCACTGGCGCACGTCTTCGCGCGCCTGGATGTCATCGGCCAGCACCACGAACTGGGCGAAATTGGTCGCCGGCAACTGCTGGTCCAGCGGCAGGTAGAAGCGCGGCGACCCGCTGCCGACATAGCCGACGAAATTGGCGATGCCGGGGCGCTGCTTGAGCAACGCCTCGAACTTCTCCGCCTGCGCCTGGGTGGCCTTCAGCGAGGCGCCCTCGGCCAGTTCGATATCCACCATCAGTTCCGGCCGGGTCGAATCCGGGAAGAACTGCTGTGGCACGAAGCGGAACATCACCAGCGAGAACACGAACAGGCCGATGGTGGCGAAGATCACCAGCCAGCGCCGGCGCAGACAGGCGTCGAGGAAGCGGCGGAAGCGCTGGTAGAACGCGCTCTTGTACGGGTCATGGTCGTGCGCCAGCTGTCTGGGCTTGATCAGGTTGGCCAGCGCCGGGTTGCGGTCGGCCCAGCGCAGCCGCAGCGCATGCCAGCGTCCGGCAAGGCTGCCCGGCTTGGGCGGCTGCGGGTTGTGCAGGTCCGGCAGCATCTTGTCACCCAGGTAAGGATGAACAGCACCGCCGCGATCCACGACACCACCAGCGCGATGGTCACCACCTGGAACAGCGAGCGCGTGTACTCGCCCGTGCTCGAGGCGGCCGTGGCGATCGGCAGGAAACCGGCGGCGGTGATCAGCGTGCCGGTCAGCATCGGGAAGGCGGTGCTGGTCCAGGCGAAACTGGCCGCACGCAGGCGGTCGTAGCCCTGCTCCATCTTGGTGGCCATCATCTCCACCGCGATGATCGCGTCATCCACCAGCAGGCCCAGCGCCAGCACCAGCGCGCCAAGTGAAATCTTGTGCAGGCCGATATCGAAGTAGTGCATGACGAAGAAGGTCATCGCCAGCACCAGCGGAATGGTCACACCCACCACCAGCCCGGTGCGTAGCCCCAGCGAGAAGAAGCTCACCAGCAGCACGATGATCACCGCCTCGGCCAGCACCTGCACGAACTCGCCGACCGATTCCTCCACCGCATGCGGCTGGTCGGACACCTTGCGCAGCTCCATCCCCGCCGGCAGGGTCTTCTGCAAGCGCCCGAACTCGGCATCCAGCGTCGCGCCCAGCTGGAGGATGTCGCCGCCCTGCTTCATCGCCACGGCGATACCGATCGCCTCCTCGCCCATGAAGCGCATCTTCGGCGAGGCCGGATCGGCGAAGCCGCGTTTGACCTGGGCGATATCGCCAGATGGATCGTGCGGTCGCCCGCCTGGATCGGGAACTGCCTGATCGCCTCGACCGAGTCGAACTGACCGCTCACACGCAGCTGCACGCGGTCGCTGAAGGTTTCAAAGAAGCTGGCCGGTGCCACCGCGTTCTGCTGCGCCAGCGCCTGCTGTACCTGCTGCAGCGAGATGCCCAGCGTGGCCAGCTTGGTGTTGGACAGCTCGATCCAGATCTTCTCGTCCTGCAGGCCGAGCAGATCCACCTTGCCCACATCGGCCACGCGCTGCAGCTCCAGCTGGATGCGATCGGCGTAGTCGCGCATCAGCGCGTAATCGAAGCCCTTGCCGGTCAGCGCGTAGATGTTGCCGAAGGTGTCGCCGAACTCGTCATTGAAAAATGGCCCCACGGCTTCGGCCGGCAACGTGCCGCGGATGTCGCCGACCTTCTTGCGCACCTGGTAGAACAGCTCGGGCACATCCTTGGAGCGCATCGAATCGCGCGCCATGAAGATCACCTGTGATTCGCCCGGTCGCGAGTACGACTGGATGAACTCGTACTGCCCGGTGTTCATCAGCGCCTTCTCGATCGGCTCGGTCACCTGCCGCGAGACCTGCTCGGCGGTGGCACCTGGCCACATCGTCTGCACCACCATCGCCTTGAAGGTGAACGGTGGATCCTCGGACTGGCCGAGATGCTTGTAGGACCATGCGCCGATGACCGCCATGGCGATCATCACGAAGAGCACCAGCGGGCGGTTGTTGAGCGCCCATTCGGAAAGATTGAAGCGGCGCACGCCTCACTCCCCCTGCTTGGCGGCAGCAGCCGGCGCGATCACCGGCTGGTTCTTGCGGTCCACCGCGATCACCGCCTGTCCTTCGCGCAGCAGATGGCCGCCAGCGGCCACCACCCAGTCATCGGCCTTCAACCCCGACAACACCGGAACGTCCTGCGCGCCATAGGCGCCCAGCGACACCGCGCGCGCCTGCAAGGTGGCGCTGGCCGGATCCACCACCCAGACGCTGGCCTGTTGCGCTGATTTGCCCTGTTGCACGGCCGCCAGCGGCACCGTCAATCCCGCGTTCTTTTCATGGGCGATGAACACCCGCGCGCTCTGTCCCAGCTCGACCTGGCCCCATGCCTCCGGCGCCAGACCCACGCGGGTGGCATAGGTGCGCGCCTAGGCATCGGCCGCCGGTGCAATCTCGCGGATGCTGCCCGGCCACCGCCGGCCCGGCTGGTTCCACAACTCGACCTGCACCGCCTGGCCGACGCTGTAGTCACGGATGCCGCTTTCCGGCAGCGCAATGGCGACCTCGCGCGCGCCGGCGGCCGCCAGCGTGTAGACCGTCTGTCCGGCGGCGAGCACCTGTCCGGCCTCGGCCTGGCGGCTGGCGATCACGCCGTCTTCGGGAGCGCGCAATTCCGCGTAGGCGGCCTGATTGCGGGCGACCTCCAGATTGGAGCGGGCCGCGTTGGCCTGGGCCTGCGCGGCCTTGAATGCCGCAGTCTGCGCATCCAGCGCCGAGCGGCTCACCAGCTGCTGCGCAGCCAGCGTCTCGTAGCGCTTCTGTTCGTCCCGGGCACGCACCAGATCCGCCTCGGCCGCCGCGTACTGCGCCTGCGCGGCGCGGGCCTGCAAGGCGTAATCGGCCACATCCAGCTCGGCCAGCAGCTGCCCCCGCTTTACCTGATCGCCCGCATCGACATGCCGGCGCAGCAGCTTGCCGCCGACCCGGAACGAAAGCGCCGTTTCCTCGCGGGCCCGTACCTCACCCGGGAAAGCACTGATGCCCGCCCCCACGCTGTCGCCGGGATGCACCACCAGCACGGGAACCGGCGCCACCGGCGCGGGTTCGGACTTTCCACAGGCACCAAGCACGGCCAGCAGCAGGATGACGCCAATCCATCGAACGTTTTTCATCGGAGGGGTCGCAGAAGCGGGAGGAAAGGGAAGCGGCCGGGACGTCACCGCCATTACTGAACGACACGGTATAGTATAAATATCGAACCAGCTGGTCTAGTATTAAACGATGTCTTCCTCCTCGTCCGCCAACGCTCCCGAGAAGCCCGTTGCACGTGGCGCCGGCCCCGGTCGTCCCAAGGACCTGGGCAAGCGCGCGGCGATCCTCGATGCGGCCAAGGAACTGTTCATCGAACAGGGCTTCAACGGCATCAGCATGGACGGCATCGCTGCCGCGGCAGGCGTTTCCAAGCTCACCGTGTACAGCCATTTCGGTGACAAGGAGACCTTGTTCACCGAAGCGATCCAGGCCAAGTGCGTGGAGATGATGCCCGACGAGCTGTTTGTGACCGATAACGAAGGCCCGTTGCGCGACCAGCTGCTGGGGATCGGCGATGCGTTTTTCACGCTGATCAGCAGCGACGCGGCCATCGCCACCCAGCGCATGATGATGACCCCGGACACCGACGACCGCATCCGCCAGATGTTCTGGCAGGCCGGCCCGGCGCGGACCGAAGCGGCGCTGGCCGACTTCCTGGGCGCCCGCGTGGCCCGCCAGGAACTGGTCATCGATGACCTGGCACTGGCCGCCCGCCAGTTCTTCTGCCTGATCAAGGGCGAAGTGCATACCCATATGATGTGCGGCCTGTGCTCGGCACCGGCGGTACCCGATGCCCGCGCGCATATCGCCGCCTGCGTCGATTTCTTCCTGCGCGCCTATGCGCCGCGCTGACAACCTGAACGAACCGGAGGTCCCGATGACTTCCGGCACTGCGGACCGCACAGGGTGGCAGCGATGCTTGCCCCGCACCGTCCACTCCTAACCGGTAAAATGGCCGGCCCACTGCGCCGGAATGATGAGCTTCCCATGACGATCGATTACTCCCACGCCCGCGAAATGATGGTTGAACAGCAGATACGTCCCTGGGACGTGCTGGACACCCGCGTGCTGGACGTTCTGGCGCGGCTGCCGCGCGAGGCCTTTGTCGCCGAGGCCAACCGCGCGTTGGCCTACGCCGATATCGAGCTGCCGCTCGGCCACGGCCAGAAGATGATGAAGCCGGTCATCGAAGGTCGCATGCTGCAGGCACTGGCGCTGCAGCCGGGCGAGGAAGTGCTGGAAATCGGCACCGGCAGCGGCTTCATCAGCGCCTGTCTGGGCGATCTGGCCCGCGAAGTGCTGAGCCTGGAAATCCATCCGGAACTGGCCGAAACCGCGCGTCAGCGCCTGGACGCGGCCAAGCTCGGCAACAACGTGCGCATCGAGGTTGCCGATGCCCTGAACTGGCAGACCGAGCGCCACTTCGACGCCATCTGCATCACCGCCGCGGTAGAAACCATCCCGACCCAGCTGCTGAAGCTGCTGCGCCCGGGCGGCCGCATGTTCGTCATCCAGGGCAAATCCCCGGTGATGGAGGCGGTGCTGGTCAAGGCCGACGGCAGCATCGAATCGCTGTTTGAAACCGATATCGACTATCTGCTGGGCGCCGCTCCAGCCCCGCAATTCCAACTCTGAAACGTCCAAGGAAGCCGCAATGATTCGCCGATCCCTCGCCCTTGCGCTGGCCGTCGCCCTCACCCCGCTGACCTCCCATGCCGCCGACCTGTTGCAGGTCTACGAAATGGCCCGCAACGGCGACCCGCAGCTGTCCTCCGCCGAGTCCAACCGGCTGTATACCAAGGAGGGCCAGGTGCAGGCGCGCGCGGCACTGCTGCCACAGATCAACGGCGAGGCCTCGCTGAACCGCTCACGGGTGGAACTTGACGGCGTCAGCGGCTCGAGCACCAGCAAGAGCCGCGATTACCGCGTCTCCGGCAGCCAGACCCTGTTCAACTGGAGCCAGTTCGCCACCCTGCGGGCGCAGCGCGACATCAGCAAGGCGGCCGACTTCACCCTGGACTCGGCCAATGACGATCTGATCGTGCGTTCGGCCACGACCTACTTCAACGTGCTGGTGGCGATCGAATCGCTGACCGCCGCGCAGACCAACGAGGCGGCGGCCAAGAAGCAGTTCGACTACGCCGACAAGCGCCTGGAAGTGGGCCTGGCCCCGATCACCGATGTCCACGAAGCCCGCGCCCAGTACGACCAGGCCCGCGCCAACACCATCCTGGCCCGCAATGCGCTGGAAGACGCCTATCAGGCGCTGACCGAGCTGACCGGCCAGCCGGTCCGCGGCCTGCGCGGCCTGCCGGAGGACTTCCGCCCGGAACTGCCGGCCAACCGCAGCAATGTCGACCAGCTGGTGGCCGAAGCCGTGGCGCAGAACCCGGCCCTTAAGGCCCAGGAACTGCAGGTCAGCGCGGCCGAATCCAACGTCTCGGCTGCACGCGGCAACCACTATCCGACCCTGTCGCTGGGCGGTGCCTGGGGCAAGAACGCCAGCTGGGGCGACAGCATCGGCGGCTCCTCGCGTACGCCGGACAGCACCAGCAACTCGATCGGCCTGACCCTGAGCGTGCCGATCTTCGCCGGCGGCGCCACCCAGTCGCGCGTGCGCCAGGCACTGGCCCAGCGTGACATCACCCAGGATGCGTACGAGCAGCAGAAGCGCGCACTGGACCGCAACACCCGCAACGCCTGGCAGACGGTCGTGGCCGGGATCAGCGAGGTTGAAGCACGCCGCCTGGCCGTGGTCTCGGCGCAGAGTGCCTATGACGCCTCGCAGGTCGGCCTGGAGGTTGGCACCCGCACCGTGCTGGACGTGGTGCAGAACCAGCGCACCCTGTTCCAGGCACAGCTGGACTATGCACAGGCTCGCTACAGCTTCCTGCTCAGCCGTCTGCAGCTGAGCCAGGCCGTCGGCGCGGTGGACGTGGCCGAGGTGCAGGAAATCAACCGCCTGCTCACCCAGGATGCCGAGGCCAAGCTGCAGCCGGAAAGCGTGCAGTAACCGCCCACGCCAATCCGATGGAACGCAAAAGGCGGGCTTCGGCCCGCCTTTTGCATGGGTGCGGCGGTTCGGAAAATCTCAGGCCTGTGCCGGCAGCGCCGGGCCAATCAGCGCCAGGGTCTGTTCCAGCGCCCCGCGACCGTTGGCAACCAGGGCCCGCCCCGCCTGGACCATGCGCTCACGCGCCACGGTGTCGTCCAGCAGGTGCTCGATCGCCTGCGCCACCGCGTTTCCATCCGCACAGATCCGCACCGCCCCGGCCTCGGACATGCGCTTCGAAATCTCGGCGAAGTTGTGCAGATGTGGCCCGGTCACCGCCGCGGTTCCCATCGCCGCCGGCTCCAGCAGGTTGTGCCCACCAATGGGCTGCAGGCTGCCACCGACAAAGGCCACCGTCGCGCAGGCATAGAACGCCATCAGCTCGCCCAGGGTGTCGATCACGAATACCCCGGTGCCGGCCGGCGGCCACTGCTGGGCACTGCGCGTGGCGACCTGCCAGCCCTGCTCGCGCG
>NZ_BAZI01000019.1 GCF_001310775.1 Stenotrophomonas pictorum JCM 9942 | reverse complement strand
CGGACACCCCCGCGCCGTGGCTGGTGGGCTGCAAGCGGTCAAGTTGTGCCTGCTGTTGAGCGCGCCCCATCTGGCTCAACAGCGGGGTGCGTGCAGACGTGTCGTGCACACAACCCCAGTAGTGCTGGAAGGTCTGGCCGAGCGGACTTTCGCGTCCGCACTCGCTGCATTTCTGGCTCATTCCCCCACCTCGGCGCTGGTGGCCTGCGCACCGGTCCATGCCGGGTGGTGTATGGCTTTAGCTGCTAGGTACGCGTCGCCAGCTTCCTTGGCAGTTGCGTACCGTCCAATCACCTCTTGTTTGAAGTTAATTCGGATAATCGCCTCCCACGGATCGACGCTCCCTCCGCGATAACGGACCCCAACATAGCCATGCGGGTTTCGATGCGGAATGCAGCAGTTCTGCTGGTTCTCTTGCGGCGTCACTTCGCGCAGGTTCTCCCACCTGTTGTCGAGGCGGTCCCCATTACGGTGATCAATCTGCATTTCCGGCCACGCTCCCGTTTGCAGTAGCCACGCCACGCGATGGGCGCGATAGTGCTTGCCATCGAGCCCGATCGATCGGTAACCGTGGCTGTCCACCTTTCCAGCGACACTGCCCTTGTTTGCTCTCCCCCTGGTAACAAGCCAAGTGAAGTCGCCAGTTTCAGGGTTGTAGGAAACTGCCTTCTGAATATCCATGGTCAGTCGGCCTCCACATCGTCGCCCTTGGGGTTGGCGTCGATCAGGGACAGAATATCTGCGAGGACAATGTCCGGGTCGGCTTGGTCTGCAGGTACGCGCATCGGGGCCTGTCCCGTCGTAATGCGCACAATTGCAGCCTTGATGCGTTCGCGGAACTGCTCAAGGTCGATCCCCGGCGCTGCGGGGGTGCTCATCGTAGGTTTCTCGATCAGCGCACGAATGTCATCGACGGGGCTACCGGTGTAGCTGCGGTCAGTCGCCCAGCGATCAGCCAATGCGCGCAGGGTTGCCACGTCCACAGCCGTCGCCGCAGCGACGGGGGCGGCTGCATAGCCATCAATGCCATAGGTGCCAATGATCCCCAGCGCGTGGCGGCCCTTCGGCAACGCCAAAAGCTGCACTTCGGGAAGGTTGCTGCCGAGGTCAAGATAACCGCCAGCGCCGATGTCGAGATACGCCACCGCCTCCTGCGCTGCGGGGGTGCTTGCAGCCTCCAGTGCCTTGCGCATCCATGCGGGCGCGTAGCTAACGGCATGGCCGCCAGCATCATCAAATGCCTTCATGGCTGCGCCGAGGCGCGACGGATCGACAACCGGCGCTGCGGCGACGGGGGCGGCGTAGAGCTTCGTGACGGGCCACCCTTTATTCCGCCACCGCTCTGCGACGACTGGATCGAAGGTTGTCGCTGACCTGTCGGTCAGGTGGTCGTCTGTGAACCACGCCACCGCCTCCTGCGCTGCGGCGACGGGGGCGGCGTAGAGCGGGATGGCAATAGAGCCTGACGGTCCCCACTGCTGAATCCCTTCGATTGCCAGCGACTCCGAAGTGTAAAAATCGTCACCAACTTGCCACGCCGCCGCCTCCTGTGCTGCGGCGACGGAGGCTGCGAAACTGTCGCGGAAACCGAGGAACAGCTTGTATACGGGGCTGTCGTTGCCGCCGGCCAGCTTCCACAGCTGATCAAGCGCCTGATCATATGCATCAAGCCCAGCCTCCTGCGCTGCGGCGGGCAGCACTGGTGCTTGGATATCCGGCAAGCCGGTGGGTTCGGTGTTACTCATCACAGCACCCCGCGATTCGTCACGAACGGGATCGAGTCATCCGCAAACTCTTCCATCGTCTCCCGCGCACTCGGGGCATCGGTTGCACGCTCCGGACGCTGGCGCTGGGGTGCGCCGCCACGGCTGCCACTGCTGCCGCCGGACTGGGAGTCGGATTTCCCGCCAACCAGGGTTACATCGGCCACGCGCAGGGTGATGTAGGTCTTTCCGTCATGCTCACGCGTACCCAGCTCGCCGGACACGCCCAGCTGCGAGCCCTTCGTGATGTATTCGCCGACCTTCTCGAATCGCTTGCCCCATGCGGAGCAGTCGATCCAGATGGTTTGCTTCTTGTCGCCGAAGCCGGAATCCACGGCCAGCGACCAGCCGGTAACGGGATCGCCGCCTTGAGTGAATCTACAAACGGCATCTTTACCAACCCTTCCGATGAAATTGCAGTTGTTCATTTTGGAGACCTCTTGTTGAGCGCATATAGGCGAGCCGTAGATGGGCTGATTCCCATGGATAGTCCGATTGATGTGTAAGCTTCACCAGCCGCGCGGCGGCGTTTGATCGTTTCGGCCTGCTCGTGCGTGAGTGCTGGCTGCTGTTGTGGGCCTAACCTTCTATTGGATCCGCGTCGTCCCCGCCGGATCATGTCGGCTATGTTTTTCTTCTGGTCGCCGGCTTCCAAGTGATCCGGATTGACGCACGATGGGTTGTCACACTTGTGGAGAATGAAAAGGCCGGCGGGGATGGAGCCGTTGGCCATCTCAAACGAGACTCTGTGAGCTTTGAGCGGCGACTTTCCGCGCCCAGCCGATAGGCGCCCATAGCCCAGCCTGTCTTTTGTCCCACGCCATTCCCAGCAGCCAGATTCCGCCTTGTTGACATACTTCCAGAATCGTTCAGAGATTGGCGCTGGCTTGGCATTTGCCCGGTTGGCGCAAGGTTGAGAGCAGAAACGCCGGAGCGCCCAGGTTTTCTCATCGTCTCGGGGCCGCTTGCTAAATCGGGTTCCGCATTCAACGCATTCTTTGCCTACACGGCCCACTGCGTTGAAACAATTCATGCGGCGCTCCTGATGTTCTTCATGTTCTCGACGATGGCCTCGACTTCAGCGTCAGCGACAGTCACGGCATCCCTGAGTTGATTGATTGCCGCCTCATCGCGCTGCACGCGCGTGATTGCGAGATCCAGCTTCCGGGAAGCGCGGATCGAAGCTCACGACGTCGCACCACTGGCGGCCGGTGATCCACATCTGCCCCTGTACCTGCCAGCGGTATTCCTTCGCATGCGCGCCATTGCTCAGCGCGGCGAAATGCTTTGCCTGCGATGCCGGGCACTTGAATTCCACCAGCCCGTCATCGCCAAGCAGGCCGTCTGGCGATACGCCGACATTGGCCCAGCGCGGGTCGGTGACAAACGACGCAAGCTCTACCAGCTCGCCGGTATGGGCTTCATACGCACCGCGCGCCAGCGGCTCCAGCTCCGATCCCCGGCGCATGGCATCGTTGGTAAACGACTGCTCCGGCTCGCCGGTCAGGCGCTCAAGCGCAAGCGTGATGATCAGGTTCTGTCGGCTCGCGGATGGGCCAGACTTCGTTGTCGCCATCAAGTCAGCGAAGCGGGAGGCGGTGAACTTGCCGGCACGCGCGGCCAGCCATTCGGTTGATCCCTGAATCACTGGGCCACCTCCACGGCGTCAGCTTCTCTGCAATTTCCTTGAACTCCTGGACGCGATCCTTGACCAGCTCGCGCTGTGCCGGCGCCGACTTCCATACCTCGCGGAAGTGAGCCACGCCCTTCTGAGCCTCGGCACGGAAGTGAGCCAGGGCGGCGTCGCGCTCGGGGCTGTCTGCGGGCGTTGCCTGTTCAATCGCCAGCGCCGCTGCCTTGCTCGGCTGCGATACACGAACCACCTCCGCCTCAACAATCCGCTCCGCCTCGTCCTGCTCGTAGATTCCCACGAAACCGAACGCCAGCCGGGCGCACTGAATCATTGACTTGTGGCGCAGCATCCGGCGCGGGTGCGACTTCCACGGGCCGACACCATCGCGGCGGCACTCGGCCATCCACTCGGTGACCTTGATCGGGTGGTTGCGGTCCTTGCGGTAGATGATGCAGGTGCAAGATTCATCGTCCTGCTGGAAGTCCATGCCGTCGAACATGGCGTGCGAATTGATGATCCGCGACCAGCCGTCAACACCGACCACCGGCACGATGCCATTGTTGCGGTCGGGGAATGCGTAGATCTCTTTCGTCCACGGGTTAAGGCCGTATTGATTGGCGACGACCAGGAGCGCGATCATCTGCGCATCCGACACCTGACCCTTGAACGCGGTCGCCTTCAATACTGATACCAGCGCGGCCGGATCTTCCGACGCAATGGACAGCGACTTTGCGAGATTTGCTGTTTGCGAAACTACGAGATTGCTCATTTCCTGCTCCATGTGTGTAGTTGCCGGTGCGTCGCGGCTGCCGGCACAGCCCAGTTCCTTGCACTTCCGTGTGCTAGCGCGACGCTCGCCCCACTCGGTTGTAGTTGCCGGCTCTGGGGAGCCCGGCCGGCGCGGGGTGCCTGCGGGGAACAGGCGGGGGATCAGCGAACCGGCCGCTTCGTCTGCGGCGGGAAATCGGGAATTTTCGTGGGCGGCACAATCTGCGGCTTGCGGCGCTCGCGGTTGAAGATGTGCAGCTCATCCCAGGCGAAGATGGCCGCGATGATTGCGAGCAGGCCGAACACGAGGACGAAGCTGTAGGCGTACTTGTGCCACGCTAGCCAAGACAGGCCGGCCAGCAGCAGTGAGGCGAGTACCCACATTGCGAAGGGGGCGAGGTTTTTCATTCCGCGTCTCCGGCTGCCTTGGCGATGGCATCCCGGGCGGCGAAGTAGGCGAGCGCCAGCGCGGACGACGGAATCTCGTCATAGATGCGGTCGTCGTCCCAATCTGGCCCGATGCCACAGAAGTGGCCCATCGCCTCAATGAGCATCACGTTCGCCTTGTGACTATCCGTCGCGGCGGCGCGGCGGTTCCATTTGGATACGAAACCCTCCTTGAATCCGAACTCCACCGGCCCGCTGGACTGACAGCGAGTGCAGGCGATGCAGGACCCGCCTTCGTTTTCGCTGTCGCCGGGGCCAAAATCGATGCGCTCGGCCTCGCCGCCACAGAACGGACACGCCAGCAGCTCCCTGGCCCGCTGTTCATCACTCATCATCGATCTCCTTTTCGTCGCAGCAGATGCCGCTTTCGGCTTCGATTCGGTCCAGCGGGTCAGGGATTGGCAGCGGCGGGATGCCCTGCTGTATCGCCTTGATGAAATCGAGGTCATCCATCACGGCTGCACCTGCGCTGCGCACCAGATCATCAGCAGCCACATGCAGCTGATGACCGTGTAGCCGAAAACATTCCAGGCGAAGCGCTTCATGACAGCGCTCCCAGCAGGGTGGCCACGCCAACTCCGAGGCCGAACGACACCGCGGCGATCACCACCATCAAGATGGCGTCCTCGCGGGCGCGGCGCGCCAGTTCGCGTTCGAGAGTGGCGCTCATGCGTAACCTGCCTTTGCGATAGCAACTCGCATCCCGTTGGTGACGACTGGGCATCCGAAATCGTCCAACTGAGTGGCGTAGCAAAGCCCGTCCATGCAGAACTCGCCTTTGCGATCACCCCACGACCGCCAGTAAGCGATACCTGCGCACAGGACCCGGCAGACCATGGCGTGGTCTGGCGCGGCCGCGATCAGGCGGGCGTTGGCGCGCATCACTTCATAGCCGAGCTGCGTGGGAGTACCGAGATAGCTCGTATCCGGAACAGAGCTCACATCCGCGATGCACCATCCGTCGGTGCTGTCTGCGGGAGCACCATCACCGCTATCTGCTCCCAGAGCCGCATGGACCCGGACGCCATCGATGACGGACCACGGCCCCGGCGTTCCCTTGAACTCACTCATCGCAACTCTCCTTTTCGTCGCAGCAGATGCCGTTTTCGGCTTCGATTTGGTCCAGCGGGTCAGGGATTGGCAGCGGCGGGATGCCCTGCTGCATCGCCTTGATGAAGTCGGGGTCGTCCATCACGGCTGCACCTGCGCAGCGCACCAGAGCATCAGCAGCCACATGCAGCTGATGACCGTGTAGCCGAAAACGTTCCAGGCGAAGCGCTTCATGACAGCGCTCCCAGCAACGACGCCACGCCAACGCCGAGGCCAACACCGAGGCCGAATGACACCGCGGCGATCACGACCAAGAAGATGGCGTCCTCGCGTGCACGGCGCTCCAGCTCGCGCTCGAGAGTGGTGCTCATGCGGCACCCCGGCATTCATTCACCGCGCGGCGCAGGTTCTCGCAGGTTTCGCACGGGCAGCCGTGGGCATAGGAATTATCGGCAGCAGCGATCAGCCGCTCTACGTTGTCGCGAGCCTGTTTCGTGCGCCGGATTTCCAGCTCGATCACTTCGGCGCTGTCGCCGGCTGCGCGCTTGTCGGCGGCCAGCTGTTCCAGCTCCACGACGTAGCGGTCGAAGACTTCGAGGGCGGGGGAGGCGCTCATGCTGCGCGCTCCTGCAAGCCTTCCGGGTCGCGGTCGTCGTACTCAGGAAAGTGCTTGTCGGCTTCGCTGGAGGCATCGGACTCGGCGTCGCGGCGAATGCGCGAGGTGGCAACGGCGCTCAGCTCGCGGAACAGCGGCAAGCCGGCCTCGGCCATGCCGCAGTCGGTCTGCGCGATGTCGAACGCAGCGCGGAAGCGGGCCAGCGACTTGAGCAAGCGCTCGCCGTCGTCCTCATAGCCGATGAACTCGCTGATGGCATCGGCCACCCGGTCCTCATCGGCCAGGCGCTCGGCGGTCAGTTCCTTGGTGCGTTCGGCGATGAACTCGTCCCGGGCTTCTTCACGGGAGTCGATCGCGTCGTTGCGGGTCTTCCAGTTGTCGTAGGCCGTAGCCATGTTCCGTTCCCCGTATGGCCCGGGTGGGCCGACGGAGGGAGTAAATCATGGGTTACTTGCGACAGTCAACTATAATTTACTCAATGGGCAAAAAAAGGGCCGGCGCACTGCCAGCCCTGTGCTTTTCAGGCGTACCGCGAGCGAATCAGGCCAGCCTCGTCGAATGTGATGCCGTCGGCGAGGCATTCGCGCCCGCGCTCAAGATCCCTGTGGAGTGCGATCAGGTCGTCGTCAGAAAGGTCATCGATGCCGGCCACCCCTACGGTGGCCTGGTCAACAAGGAGTTGGAACCCAAACTGCCGATATGCCCTTACAAGACTCTTGATGACGCGGACATGGCTCTGCCGGGTGATGTCATCCATCTTCCCAATGAAGCCGCACTCGACTGCTGCCCCCTTAGCTGGCGGCGCTGCGTTTATCCGCTGCAGCAGCTTGCCCAGCAAGTCGTCCGTTTTGCTCATCATCACTCCTGTCAGAATCGCGCTTCGCCCGCCAGTGGGCGAAGTCCACCAAATTCCTCTGATCCACAGGCCTCTCATCCTCTGCAATCCATGCGTAGGCGTCGGCAAAAAGATCTGCCTCAGTACGTATGGAGAAATCCTTGCCAAGTGATGAGAAGGCCTGTTCTAGGAAATCCAGCGTCTGAATAAGGATGGCCGGGTCGGGTCGCGCAAGCTGAGATTGCCGAGACGAAGCTGCGTCACGAGGGCCTTCGCCAGTTGAAAGCCAGCGCAAGTTGACGCCGAAGTACCGCGCCCAGCCTTCGAGAAAGATGCCGTTCGGAGTCTGGTTGTGCCCCTTTTCCAGCCGGCCAACGTACTGCTTCGACGTGCCGACGATGTCGGCCATCTGGGGCTGGGTCATGTCGGCGCCCTCGCGGAGCTGCCTGAGTCGGTCACCGATAGTCATGTAACTAATGATTGACCCTTGGCGGTAACTTCGGGTTGACCACCGCAAGTAAACAGTGATTTACTTGCGGCATGAACCCGACCATCGCTGACGCAAAAGCCGCCCTCGGCATCGAAACGAACGCTGAGTTCGCCCGCTTCCTTGGCCTCCCGAAGCAGTCGCTGACGGGGCGCGCAGATACCGACCAGATGCCGGATGCCTGGTGCTGGCGTGCTGCAAAGAAGCGGCCCGATCTGTTTGGGCCTGCCGCAGAAAGCAGCGCCGAGGCTGTCGCCTGACATGCCCACCTCAGCATCTCGGGAACGGCACAACAACGCCTGGCTGGGCAGGGCGCTTCCGTTCGCGCTTCGGCACGAACCGCACGGCAACCCGATCACCACAGCGACTCACGGCGTAGAGCCGGCCGCACATCCGCACGAGCGTGATCACGTTCGGCGGGCAATTCCTCACTGACACATCCATCGGCTCAGTCCATTGGGCTGGGCCTTTATTTCGCCTTCGCGCGGAGTTAAACGCTATGAAACGCCATGAAACCCCGTTAAACCAAAAGTCCCTCCGGCTGGCTTTCGGCGTGCACAACGCGGCGAAAGACGCACCGGCAAAGGTCGTGCGTCAGATCGAGAGCGAGGCCCAGGCGCTGGCGGTCTCCATTGCCGCCGGCAGCCACAAGCTGGACTACGTGGCCGCGTGCATCGGCCGCAGCCGCAGCTACGTGTCGCGGATGCAGACGGGGTCGGCCCCGATCCCGGATCGGCTGATCTCACCGCTGTGCGCTGCGACGGGCACCAATCTGCTGCGCCAGTACGTCGACATGCAGCGCGCACTGAGCGGGCAGGGCGATGTGCAGCGCCTGGCTGCGTTGATGCAGGTGGCGGCATGAGCCCCGTCCGCGACCAGGTGGGGATGTGCGACGTGTGCCTGGAGGCCCTGCACGGCCCGGCCATGACCGAGGACGAGGTGCGCGAGCATCTGGCGCGCTGCGCTGAAGAGGATGCCCGGGCGGAGCGTAGGCGGCGGCCATCGCCGCAACTGGATCTGGGAGGTAGTGGTGAGTAATCACTGGCTTCGCCTGTGGCACGAAATGCCTCACGACCCGAAGTGGAGGACTATCGCGCGCCACTCCGGGCAGCCGATCAGCCTGGTTCAGGCCGTTTATCTGCACCTTCTGGTTGATGCGTCACGCAATGTCACGCGTGGTCACGCAAGTGTCACGAATGAGGATTTGGCGAGCGCGCTCGACTGTGACGAATCGCAGATTGATGCGGTGCTCGGTGCGATGCAGGGGCGCGTGCTTGAGGGGATGGCGATCTCGGGATGGGAGAAGCGGCAACCCAAGCGCGAGGATGCTGGAAACTCCGAAACCCGCGCCAAGACTGCATCTCAGAGGAAGCGGGAGCAGCGCGAACGTGATCGAGAGTCACGCAATGTCACGCAATGTCACGACGAGTCACGCAATGTCACGACAGATAAAGATAAAGATAAAGATACAGAAAGAGCTGAAGAGGCTAACGCCTCTTTGTCCGCAGCTTCGCAGCGTGACGACGATTCAGCCCCCGATGACGACAACAGCGAACAGCCGGGGCGGGTTGCATGCCCCCACCAGCAGATCGTCAGCCTGTACCACGAGGTCCTCCCCGAACTGCGGCAGGTCCGCGACTGGAACGAAACGCGACGGCGTCTGCTGGGCCGTCGATGGTCCGAACAACCAGCGCGGCAGGACCTGGAGTGGTGGCGGGGCTTTTTCGGCTACGTCCGCGAGTCGGATTTCCTGATGGGCAAGACGATCGGCCGCGACGGCCGCCCGTTCGACTGCGACCTGGAATGGCTTGTCCGGCCGACGAATTTTGCGAAAGTGATCGAGGGGAAATACGAAAATGACCGCGCTTGATGCTCGCGCCGAGATCGACCGCATGGCCGCGCTGTACGCAATGCCGGATGACGCGCCGATGGTGCGGGTGGTTCCGCACAGCGTGCAGGCCGAGCAGGCCGTGCTGGGTGGCCTGATGCTGGCACCGGAGGCGTGGCCATTGGTGGCCGACTCGCTGACCGAGGCCGACTTCTACCGCGCCGACCATGCGCTGATTTTCCGCAGCATCCGCCAGGCTGCAGACGCCGGCCAGCCGTTCGATGTGGTGACGATGGCCGAGTGGTTCGAGGCCCGCGGGTTGCTGGGGCAGGTAGGGGATGGCGCCTATCTGATCGAGCTGGCCAGCACCACACCATCGGCGGCCAACATCGTGGCGCATGCTGGGATCGTGAGCGCCATGGCCACGCGCCGCCGGCTGATCGAGTTCGGGCACAACCTGGCCGATGCTGCGTTTGAGCGCGACGGTCGCGACGTTGCTGAGATCATCACCGAGGCAGGGCAGCAGTTCGGTGAGCTGCAGCCAGCGCAGAAGGGCGGTCTGCTGCTGGCGTCCGACAGCCTGAAGAGCTGGTTCGCCCGGTTCACGGAGCGCAGCGAGCGTGGCGAGCGCATCACCGGCTTGCCGACGCAGTGGCATGCACTCAACGATGCCACCCATGGCCTGCAGCCGGCCACGCTGTACCTGATCGCTGCGCGCCCGAGCATGGGCAAATCGGTGTTTGGGCTGAACCTAGCCACGTTCGCTGCGCTGCGCGGCAAGACCGTGGGCCTGTTCTCGCTGGAGATGAGTCAGGACGATTGCCACACGCGCAACGTTTCAGCACTGGGTGAGATCCCTCACGACTGGCTGCAAGCGCCGAACCTGGCTGCAGACGACGCCGACAGCTACTCCACCCGGATGCATACCGCGCTGCGGCAGCTGAAAGGGTCGCAGCTGTACATCGATGACACCGCCGGCATCAGCGTTCGGCAGTTCGAGGCCCGCGCACGTCGGCTGCACTACCGGCACAAGCTGGATCTGTTGGTGGTTGACCACATCCACGATTTCAAGATCGATGCGAAGCAGGCGAGGTTCGAGTACGGCGCGATCGCTCAGGCCGGCAAGAATCTAGCGAAGGAGTGGAATATTCCCGTAGTCATGCTCGCGCAGTTGAACCGCAACGTTTCAGGGCGAACCGAGCGCCGACCGACGCTGACCGACCTGCGTGAGTCGGGAGAGCTGGAGCAGAAGGCCGACGTGATCGTGTTCCTTCACCGGGAGGATTACTACGACACACCAGAAAGCAAGACCCACCTGCAGGGCGTGCTGGAGATGCATATCGCCAAGGGGCGCAACGTGCGCGCTGGCGCGCGGCTGAACTTCCGCAACCGGTTCGACCAGATGCGCATCGATGACTGGGAAGGCTCGCTACCAGCGGCGCCGCAGCCGACAGAGCAAAAGGCGAAAGGCTTCCCCGGCGCAAGGAAGACGGCTGCTTCTGCCGTGGAGGGTTTCTGATGCGCTGGCAACTTGGCGAAAACAAGCAGCACCTGCGCTCGGAATGCGGGCGGTTCTATCTGCCGAAGTTCCACGGCATCAACGGCCCGGTGTACCGACTGGTGGACGGCACGACAGGCATCTGCACGGAGCATGGCGAAGGCGCGAAAGAGCGATGTATGCAGCGTGCGGAGGAAATCCTACGGCGCGACATGGAGACGAGGAAATGAGTGCACTGGAGAAACAGGTCGGCGGTGGGCACTACCGTGTGGGCGGGATCCAGCCAGTGCAGTATGCCGAAGCCAATGAACTCAGGTTCCTGGAGGCCTGTGTGGTGAAGCGTGTCACCCGGCACAACCGCGAGGGCGGCAAGGGCCGGCAGGACATCGAGAAAGCCATCCATGAGCTGCAGCTGCTGCTGGAGCTGCGCTATGGGGGTGAGTCATGAAGCGCCTGTTCGTGATGCGCCACGACAATCCGCAGCGGCTGGTGATCGCCGATCGCGCGATCGCCGAGCTACTGGAGCGCGTCGGGGTAGGGCAGGACACTGAGGTTGAGATCCGCGAACCGCGGCGCACCCTGGACGCCAACGCCTGCATGTGGGCGACGCTGGGCGATATCGCCGCTCAGGTGGACTGGCCTCATACCAATGGCAAGGGCGAATGGGCTATCGCGCGGATGCCGGCCGAATCGTGGAAGGCGGTGCTGACGGCGGCGTTCGAGGGCGAGACGCGCATGGCCCAGGGTGTCGGCGGCGGCAGCGTGATGCTCGGTGCCCGGACCAGCCAGTACAGCCGGCGGAAAATGGGCGAGTTCATCGAGTTCACACACGCGTTCGGTGCTGAGCGCGGCGTGCGGTGGTCGGCCAAAGCCGAGGACGAGCTGGCAATGTGGGCGCCGGTGCGGAGGGTTGCCTGATGCACACCAAGAACGCCAAGGCCATCACCGCGGCCGAAGACGCGCACCTGAAGGCGGTCAAGGACATGCCATGCAGCGTTTGCGATGCCCCAAGCCCCAGTGACGCCCACCACATCAACCAGGGCCAGCACTTCACGACCGTAGCCCTGTGCAAGGACTGCCACCAGGGCAGCTTCAACGGCTGGCACGGCCAGAAGCGCATGTGGACGGTCATGAAGATGGATGAACTCGCCGCGCTGAACGTGACCCTGCGCCGGCTCAACCAGAGGGATGCAGCATGATCACCCTGACCCTTCCGTACCCGCCCAGCGCCAACCGGTACTGGCGCCATGGCACCATCAAAGGCCGGGCCGCGATCTTCCTGTCGAAGGAGGCCAAGGACTACAAGGCCGTGGTCGCCACCCTGGCCAAGGTCGCGGGCATCCGGCAGCCGCATGCCGGCCGCACCGCGCTGACCATCCGGCTGTACCCGAACCGGCCGCAGGACTGGGCGAAGCGCGCCCGCAAGGACCCGTACACCTGGGATGACACCGTCCAATGCATTGACCTCGGCAACTGCGAAAAGGTCCTGTCCGACGCGCTGAACGGCGTGGCCTGGGTGGACGACAAGAAGCACCGCCGCATTCTGCTCGAGCGCATGGAGCCGGACGAGAGGGGCGCGCGGGTGGAGGTCGAGATCGAGTTCCTCGCCGCGGCACCGTCGCTGCTGGATGGGGTGGCCGCTTGACCGACGTTCGCATGTGGAAGCGGTACCGGGCACGGATCCACCGCCTTGGCCGGTGCTCGGTGTGCCAGTTCCGGGAGCTGACCGAGGGCGCTTATCACTGCGCGCGGCAGCCGGAGCGGCAGGGGGCATGCGTGATCGATGGGAAGTTGCCGGCGTTCCGGCTGGACACCGAAGTGCTGGACGAGCTGCGAGACGGATAGGGCAGGAGGAGACGATGGCCGCGTCGAACCACGACAGCAACCGTGATCCCACGCCGCGCCGGCAGGTAGAGCGCTGCATCAAGCCGGCGTTTCACCTGACTGACTGCGCAACGCTGCAGGTCCTGGCCGGCAAGCTGCAGAAGCGCATCCGGCAGACGCTGTATGCCCGCGGCGCTGGAACTATGGTGGCCATCAACGGGCAGGGTGAGGTGTACCTGCTGATGGCCGGGGAGGCCAGGACCGACAAGTTCTACGCCGAGAACTACGGAATCGTGATGGGCGTCTATGCCGAGCTTCCGATGGGAGGGGGCAATGCGACAGTCCCGGATCTGGACGTGCTGGCCGAGGACATTCGGTTCCACCTGCCTGCCGGTGCGCTGATCGACGAGCCTGCGCAAGCAGCTGAGCCAAAGCCTGTGCAGTTGGAACTCGTCTTCCCTCCGTTGCATGAGTTCGCAGCTGCCGCGTAATGGCGGCATGAGCGACCGCCAGACGCCCACAATCATCGAGCCACATCACGGAGCGCCGGCCGGGGCGCTATTTGCAGTACCGGCACGACCAGCGGGCAGGTGTCGACAACAGCCCGCAGCCGACACGGAAGGGGCCGCGTGCGGCCGGCCGGGGGCCATGACCCACGGTGACGCCAATGCTTCCGGGAATCGGCGACTCTTTGCTGTAGGGGGCTGACCCCATGGCAGGACTGACGCCCAAGCAGGAGGCCTTCTGCCAGCGCTACCTGGAGAGCGGGAACGCCAGCGAGGCCTACCGGCAGTGCTACAGCGCCGAGAAGGCAAAACCCGAGACGATCAACCGCTCGGCGAAGGAGCTGCTCGATAACCCCAAGATCGCCGCAAGGCTTGATGAGCTCCGAGGGGTGGCTCTGGCTGCTCATGGGGTCACGATCGCCAGCCTGGTGGCAGAGCTGGAAGAGGCCCGGCAGGTTGCCAAGAAGCGGGAGCAGGGCGCCGCAATGGTGCAAGCACCATGGGGAAGGCAAAGCTGGCAGGGCTGGACGATGGCGAGAAGGATGACGACGACGCGCCTCCGCCTGCCGCCGTGACGGTCACCGTGGTCAGCGGGCGGAAACGTGCCAACGCTTAACGAGCCGCAGGCCGAGTTCCTCCAGCTGCCGCACAAGTTCCGGGCGTTCGTCGGGGGCTTTGGCTCGGGCAAGACCTGGGTGGGCTGCGGCTCACTGTGCCGGCATGCCTGGGAGTTCCCGCGCATCCCGGCCGGGTACTTCGCCCCCAGCTATCCGCAGATCCGCGACATCTTCTACCCGACGATCGAGGAGGTGGCCTTCGATTGGGGGCTCCGGGCGCAGATCAACCAGTCCAACAAGGAAGCGCACCTATACGCTGGCCGGCAGTACCGCGGCACAGTGATCTGCCGATCCATGGACAAGCCCTCGAGCATCGTGGGCTTCAAGGTGGGCAAGGCGCTGGTCGACGAGATCGACACGCTGAAGAAGCAGAAAGCGCATGAGGCCTGGCGCAAGATCATTGCCCGCCTGCGCGTGAAGGCGCCCGGCCTGCAGAACGGCATCGACGTCACCACGACGCCCGAGGGCTTCAACTTCGTCTACGAGCAGTTCGAGCAGATCCCGGGGCAGGACCCGAAGAAGGCCGGACTCTACGGCAAGGTGCACGCCAGCACCTACGACAACGAGGCCAACCTCCCGGACGACTACATCGAATCGCTGTTCGAGACGTACCCGGCGCAGCTGGTGCAGGCCTACATCGATGGCCAGTTCGTCAATCTGACCAGCGGCTCGGTCTACCCGGCCTTCAGCCGCAAGCTCAACTACACGCTGGCTACCATCAACGACGAAGACCGGCTCCACGTGGGCATGGACTTCAACGTGATGAACATGACGGCCATCGTCTGCGTCATCCGGGCCGGGCAGCCGCTGGCGCTGGAGGAGTTCACCGGCGTGCGTGATACGCCGGCCATGATCGTGGCGCTACGGGAGCGGTTTGGCGACCGGCAGATCGCCGTCTACCCAGACGCCAGCGGCGAGAGCACGCATACCAACAACGCCAGCGTCTCGGACCTGGGCTTGCTGCGTGCGGCTGGTTTCATCGTGCGGGTGCCGCCTGCCAATCCCCGCATCCGTGCCCGCGTGGTCAGCGTCAACGCGATGCTGTGCAACGCCCGCGGCGTGCGCCGGCTCCGCGTGAACCCACTCGGCTGCCCGAAGCTGACTGAAGCGCTGGAGAAGCAGGCGTTCGATGCCAACGGCATGCCGGACAAAACCACCGGCTTTGACCATCCGCCGGATGCGCTGGGCTACTTCATCCATAGCCGATTCCCTGCTGTGGCCAGCGCACGCGCGCCAACCTCCGTTGAACGGTCTCGGGTCATCACGCCTTATAGCCGCCAGTGGCTGGAGCACAGCGACGACGTGGCCGACGCAATGGAACGAAAGAGGAAGATGCTATGACCGGTCCCGGCGACCAGCTGGTGCAGGCAATGGAAGCGGACGAGATGGAGCAGGCCGAAGCCGAGCGCCGCGCCACTGCCACCTTGGAGGAAGAAGGGGCGGTCAAGGACTGGCTGAAGCGCATCGAGGAGGCTCGCGAGTTCGACAAAGCCGCCCGCGAGGCTACGCCAAGGACCGCAGGTACTGCCAGGAGCAGGCCAACGCCGACGTGTACGACGTGCGCGTGCCGATCGCCGGCACCTATGTCGGGATCCTGACGACCTTCCTGTACGCCCGGGACCCGGAGACCAGTGTCGACCTGGCCGAGGCTGTGTCGGCTCGCATCAAGGAGGAAGCGAAGGCGTTCGCCACCACGCTAGAGATCGTCGTCGGCCGGCTCTGGAAGAAGGGCAAGCTGAAGGCTGCAGCCGATCCGCTGGTGCGATCGGGCCTGAGTGTCGGTATTGGCTGGATCAAGGCGGCGTGGCACCGGGAGACCGGCAACAATCCGGCGCTGCAGCAGGAGATCGCCGGCCTGCACTCCAGCCTGGCGGCGATCAATCAGCTGCAGGCGAGTCTGGCCGAGGGCATCGTCGGCGACGACTCAGTCCAGCGCGCTGAGCTGGAGCAGCGACTGCAGCAGGCCGAGGACGAGGCGCAGCGCATCATCTTCAACGCCTTGTGCATCGACTTCGTGCGGGCCGAGGACATCCAAGTCGCGCCCGAGTGCGCCAGCTGCAGGCCTACGCCGACAGCCCGTGGATCGCCCAGCGGCTGTTCATGCCGGTGGAGAAAGCCAAGGCCACGTATCCGGATGCGGCTGAGCTTCTGGGCTCGGCCACTGCGTACTTCCGCGTGCCAGGCCGGCAAGTCGATGGCGCCGGCTTCGGTGGTGCAGCACCCGGGGCACAGGCCGATGCGTTCACCAAGGGGACGGCCGGTGCCACCGACACGAGCAACGCTTGCGTGTGCGTGTGGGAGGTCTGGAACAAGGAAACCGGCCACGTCATCACCCTGGCCGAGGGCTGCCCGCGCTACCTGCGCCAGCCGTTCAAGCCGGAGCAGCGCACCACGCGGTTCTACCCGTTCTTCAGCTGGGCGGTGATCTGGAACGACGGCGCGCGTCACCCGCAGTCGCTGGTCGACCGCTCGCGCTCGCTGCTGGACGAGTACAACCGCGTCCGCACGAACTACCGCGAGCATCGCCGCCGTGCGATCCCGAAGACGGGGTTCGATCGCGGTGCAATGGATCCTGTGGATGCCAACAAGCTGGCCGATGCCGCTTCCGGTGAAATGGTTGGCGTGGACCTGCAGGGCATGCGTCCCGAGCAGGTGCTTTTCCCGATCAGCTACAACCAGATTGACCCCGCGCTGTACGACACGCAGGTGATCCGCTCCGAGCTGGAGATGATCTGGGGCGTGCAGGAGGCGTTGTCGTCCAGCATCCAAGTGGCCAAGACCGCCACCGAGGCCGACATTCAGCAGCAGGGTACGGAGTCGCGCATCGGCTACGCCCGGGACAGCCTGGACGAAATGCTGTCCGACCTCGCGGTCTATACCGCCGAGCTGGCCACCTCGCCCAACGGCCTGACGCCCGAGGATGCCGCGGCAATGGCAGGTGTCGAGGCAATGTGGTTCAACGTGCCCGAGCCCGAGATGCTGGACATGGTGGTCCAAGTCGACATTCGTGCCGGTTCGTCTGGCAAGCCGGCCACCGCGCTGCGCCAGCAGCAGTGGTCGATCCTGCTGCCGCAGCTGCAGCAGGCCGCGATCCAGATTGGACAGATGCGCGGTTCGGCGCCGGGTGACATTGCCAACTGCCTGGAGCAGCTGGCGGTTGAGACAGTGAAGCGCGCCGGTGATACCAGCATCGACCCCTACAGCTTCATTCCGCAGGCGCCTGCCCCGGTTGCGCCGGGACTGCCGGGCGATCCCGCCCTGGATCCCGCGCTCGCACTCGGTGTCGATGGCGGCCAGCCGCCGATTGATGCATCCGCAATGCCTGACCCGGCCGCGATGACGCCGCCGGCAATCACCCCTGTTTGACCCGAAACGCCGCCAGCGAGGAGACACACGTGCGTATTGACCAGAACGAACCCGACACCAACACCGCCGTCGAGGATGACGGCACCGCCGCCGCTGCAGCTCAGGCCGCAGCCACCGTCGCCAGCAATGACGGCGACACCAACTCCGAGGCCATGGACGCCTTCAGCCAGGGCGTGGAGAAGGCCCGCGAGCAGGAGGTGCTGGAGGAGGGCGCCGCCCCGGCTGCTGCCGCTGATGGCCAGCCTGCTGCCGGTGCTGAAACCGATGCCGCTGGCAGCGAAAGCG
>NZ_BAZI01000018.1 GCF_001310775.1 Stenotrophomonas pictorum JCM 9942 | reverse complement strand
GCCGCCCCACCCCCGATCCGGCCGAAGACAACGCGTTCTTTCCGTCGCCCTACTCGCTGAGCCAGTTCACCTCGCCCACCTCCGACCTGGACGGTGCGGACTATTCCACGCCCTACACCGGCGGGCGCTGGAAGCTGCTGATGATCGGCGCCGATGAGCGCTATCTGCTCACCGACAACGGCACCCTGTTCTCCACCGGCAACCATCCGGTGGAGACCCTGCTGCCGATGTACCACCTGGACAAGGCCGGCTTCGCCTTCGACGTCGCCACGCTGTCCGGCAATCCGGTGAAGTTCGAATACTGGGCGATGCCTTCAGAAGACACCGAGGTATTGGGGCTGTTCGCCAGGTACCGCGAGGCGTTCAAACAACCGCTGAAGCTGGCCGACGTGGTCGAGACGGCGCTGGGTGAGGATTCGGACTACCTCGGGGTGTTCATCCCCGGCGGCCATGGCGCGCTGATCGGCCTGCCGGAAAGCCCGGAGGTCAAGGCGGTGCTTGAATGGGCTGCGGCAAAGAACAAGTTCGTGATCTCGCTGTGCCATGGCCCGGCGGCGTTTCTGGCCGTGGGCGACAGCCCGATCTACCGGGGCAAGAAGATCGTCGCCTTTCCCGATGCGATGGACGCGCAGACGCCCGACATCGGCTACATGCCCGGCCACCTGACCTGGAAGTTCGGCGAGCAGCTCAAGGCCCTGGGCTTCGACATCCTCAACACCGGTATCTCCGGGGCGGTGCACCGCGACGGTACCCTGCTGACCGGCGACAGTCCGCTGGCCGCCAACCCGTTGGGCAAGCTGGCCGCCACCACGCTGCTGGAGGCCGTCCACAACCGATAGCCGGCAGCCATCACCGCGCGGCGTTTCGCCGCGCTTGCAGCTTCGCGCCCGATCATTAAGCTGACGCCCCCCGGTGGGGGAGCGGACACGCAACGCGCTGCACGCGGCATGTGCATCCGTGCAGTGCGCCCTTCCCTCCCGCAATCGCGCCGCTCCGGCGCAACTGGTGGTATTTGTGAGTAGTGCGCTCGTGGATGCCGTTGTTTGATACCCACGAGTTCCGATGAAACACGTAATTGCTTTTGTCCTGCTGCTGGCCGTCAGCGCCAGCGCACATGCCGATTTTGATGGCCGGGTGGTCAAGGTCGCCGATGGCGACACGGTCACGGTGCTGCACAACCGCGAGCAGGTGCGGGTGCGGCTGGGCAGTATCGACGCCCCGGAAAAACGCCAGGCCTTTGGCACCCGTTCGCAGCAGCATCTGTCGGCGCTGGTGTTCGGGCGCACGGTGCGGGTGGTCGAAGACGGCAAGGATCGTTACGGCCGCACCATCGGCGTGCTGCATGTGCAGGGCGTCAACGTGAACCGGGAAATGGTCAGGGCCGGCATGGCCTGGGCCTATACCGACTACTTGAATGACCGCCTGATGCCGGTACTGGAAATCCAGGCGCGCGTGAGCGGCACCGGTCTGTGGGCCGATCCCCACCCGGTGGCGCCGTGGCAGTTCCGCCGCAATGAAGCGGCGGCACGACGCGCGAAGAAGGCGCAGAACTGACGGCCAAGGGCCGGCGGACGCCGCGCATGGCCGGCTCCGGCCGGCGGCATGACATGCTGCGTTCCACGATCCACCGGCCAGGGCGGCAACCTGGCGGCAGCAGAGCGCCTATGCTGTGGGGACTTTGATTACACACGTGGTCGTCGCCCGCGTCGGCTTTCCCCTCTCAAGGAGTTCCACCATGTCCCTTTCGATGTACAGCGCCTCGATTCCCGTTCTCAAGCAGATGCTCTCCGCCCTGTCCGAGGTGTTGGCCAAGGCCGAAGCCCACGCCACCGAAAAGAAGATCGACCCCAACGCGCTGCTCGGCGCGCGCCTGTTCCCGGACATGTTCCCGCTGGTGCGCCAGGTGCAGATCGCGGCCGATTTCGCCAAGGGCATCAGCTCGCGTCTGGCCAATACCGAAGTGCCCTCGTGGCCGGACAATGCCGAGGCCGGCTTCGCCGAGCTGCAGGCGCTGATCGCCAGAACGCTGGCACATGTGGACAGCTTCAGTGCCGAACAGTTCGAGGGCAGCGAGTCGCGCGAGATCGTGCTGCGCGCCGGCACGCCGAAGGAGAAGAAGCTGCAGGGCAGCGTGTATCTGCTGCAGTACGGGCTGCCGCAGTTCTTCTTCCACGTGACCACCAGCTACGCGATCCTGCGCCACAACGGTGTGGAGCTGGGCAAGCGCGATTACATGGGCAGCTACTGAGTCTGCGACCCGACAGGCTTTGCCAAATTGAGGAAACCCCGGGTGCGCTCCGCTTACCCGGGCTACCCGCTGAAAGCCTCCGCCGGCGCTGCTGGCGGGGGCTTTTTGTTGCCGGCAGACAACAGGCCGTAGTCCGGGCAAGGCCAACGGCCGCGCCCGGGAACGCCGCCTCAGTCCTCCGCCGCCACAAAGCCCCCGGTCTGCCGCGCCCACAGCCGCGCATACAGGCCACCGGCGGCAATCAGTTGCGCATGGGTGCCGGTCTCGACAATGCGCCCCTGGTCCATCACCACCAGCCGGTCCATGCGCGCGATGGTGGACAGGCGGTGGGCGATGGCGATCACCGTCTTGTTGCCCATCAGCTCGTCCAGGCTCTCCTGGATGGCCGCCTCCACTTCCGAATCCAGCGCCGAGGTCGCCTCGTCCAGGATCAGGATCGGCGCGTCCTTGAGCAGCACGCGGGCAATGGCGATGCGCTGGCGCTGGCCGCCGGAGAGCTTCACGCCGCGCTCGCCGACATGGGCGTCGTAGCCGTGGCGGCCCTCGCTGTCGTGCAGCTCGGCGATGAAGCCATCGGCACGCGCCTTGGCCACGGCCGCGCGCATCTGCGCCTCGCTCGCGTCGGGGCGACCGTACAGCAGGTTCTCGCGGATCGAGCGGTGCAGCAGCGAGGTGTCCTGGGTGACCACGCCGATGTGTGCGCGCAGTGAGTCCTGCTGCACCGAAGCGATATCGACGCCATCGACGAGGATGCGGCCGCGTTCGACGTCGTGGAAGCGCAGCAGCAGGTTGACCAGGGTGGATTTGCCCGCGCCCGAGCGCCCGACCACGCCGATCTTCTCGCCGGCACGCACGTGCAGGTCCAGCCCTTCGATCAGGCCCTGATGCTTGCCGTAGTGGAAGGACACGCCCTCGAAACGGATGTCGCCGGCCAAGTGCGCCAGTTCCGGAGCGCCGGGCGCATCGTCCACCGTCGGCGGCAGCGAGATCGAGTTGATGCCGTCATGCACGGTGCCGATGTTCTCGAACAAAGACGACAGCTCCCACATGATCCACTGCGACATGCCCAGCATGCGCAGCACCAGCGCCACGGTCACGGCGATCGCACCGGCGCTCACCACGCCGCCCTGCCACAGCCACAGCCCCAGCACCACCGAGGAAAACAGCAGCAGCATGTTCAGCGCATACAGCAGCGAGTAGACCCGCGTTGCCAGCCGCATCTGTGGATGCACCTTGTCCAGGAAGCCGGCCATCGCTTCGCGTGCGTAGGCCTGCTCGCGCCGCGAATGCGAGAACAGCTTGACCGTGGCGATATTGGTGTAGCTGTCGACGATGCGCCCGGTCATCTCCGAGCGCGCGTCGGCCTGCTCGCGCGAGATGCGTTCCATGCGGGGCACGAAATGCCACATCAACAGCGCATACCCGATCAGCCAGGCCACGAACGGCAGCATCATCCGCCAATCCGTGGCACCGGCCACCACCAGCGTGCCGATGAAGAACACGAGCACGTAATTGCCGATGTCGAACAGTTTGACCACCGTCTCGCGCACCGCCAGCGAGGTCTGCATCAGCTTGGTGGCGATGCGCCCGGCGAACTCGTCCTGGAAATAGCCCATCGACTGCCGCAACAGGTAGCGGTGCACGCTCCAGCGGATCCGCATCGGGAAATTGCCCAGCAGGGTCTGGTGCTGCACCAGCGAATTGACCATCACCAGCAACGGCAGCCCGACCAGCACCAGCAGCGCCATCCACAGCAGGCGCGGGCCTTCGGCCGCGAGAAAGCTGGCCGGCGTGCTGCTGCCGAGCCGGTCCACCAGCGCGCCGACATAGGCGTAGAGCGCCAGCTCGGCCACCGCGATGCCGGCGGTGGTCAGCGCCATCAGCAGCAGCCATTTTTCCGCGCCACGCGTGTAGTGCCGGCAGAACGCATACAGCCCGCGCGGCGGCTGCGCGGGCGGATCGGACGGGAACGGGTCCAGGCGGGATTCGAACCAACGGAACATGGAAGCAGGCCAGCGATCAGACGAGGTGGGCCATTGTCGCGTATCCCTGCAGTACAGAGCGCACAGGGCACGCGCCTGGCTGTGCGCCACCACCACGGCCAGGCCCGCCTGCGGGCGGAACGGTCCCGCTATCGCCGGTAGTTCGGCATGCCGGACTGCCGGGAAAACCGGTCGCGCTATCTGCCCCGCCGGTGGTGACCCGGCAGCGCCGGCGTGATGGAACCGGCCTGCCGCTTGGCGACCACCGGCCTGACCGATGGCGCCGTGGCACTCATTTCTTGTCAGACACCGGCACCAGCAGCAGATCCTGGAAATCGAAGCTGAAATCGGTCAGCGAAGACACCGCCTGCATGCGCACCTCGCGCACCTTGCCGTCGGGGTCGAGGCTGAAAGTGACGAAGGCGTCGGCGTTGAGCGAGCGGTTGTCCCAGCGCACGATGAAGGTGTCGTGCTGCCAGTGCTCCATGGTGCCGACCAGATCGGCGGTGGCACCGAAGCGCAGCCGCAGCTTGCCGCTACGCTGCTCGACGAACACATCGCCATACCACGCATCACGGTACGCACCGGCATAGCCGGCCAGCGGCAGCGAGGGCTTGGATTTGGCATCGCGCGCGGCCACATGGTTGGCCCAGCTTTCATCGGCCTTGTCCTGCGACTTGGCCACGGCGGCGGCATAGGCACCCACCAGTCGTGCGCCGGCGCCTCGAGCATCGCATCGAGCACGCTCATGGTGATGGCGTTGAACGCGGCGCCGGACTCGGCATTGGTCAACACCACCACGCCCAGCTCCTGCCCCGGCACCAGGGTGAGCCGCGACACCTGTCCCGGCCAGCCGCCGGTGTGCCAGACCAGCTTCTGGCCGCGATAGTCACTCAGGCTCCAGCCCTCGGCGTAGCCGGCGAAGTTCGGCCGTGCCGCGTCCAGTTCCGGGACCGACGGTTTGGGCACGACCTGCGGAATCTGCATCTGCACATCTGCTGCTGGGTCTTCTCGCTGAACAGCGGCGTGCCATCGGCGAGCCGGCCTTCGGCCAGCTGCACGTTCATCCACTTGGCCATGTCCTGCACGCTGGAATACAGGCCACCGGCGCCGGCGGCGTTGGACCAGGTCAGCGGCGGCACCGGGCGCAGGTCGGTGAAATCGAACTTGGCGTGGCCGACGGCGGCCTTGTCACCGGGCTGGAGGTGATCGGCGTTGTAGCGGGTGCCGGCCATGCCGACCTTGTCGAAGATGCGCTGCTGCAGGAAAGCATCGAACGACTGTCCGGACACAGTCTCGATCACCTGCTGGGCCACGGCATAGAGGATGTTGTCGTAGGCGTAGCGGTCGCGGAAGCCGCCCTTGAGTGGCACCTTGGCCAGCCGCGCCACGACCTCGGCATTGGAGTAGGTGGTGGTCGGCCAGAACAGCAGGTCACCGGCCCCCAGGCTCAGGCCGCTGCGGTGCGCGAGCAGATCGCGGATGCGCATCTCGCCGGTGACATAGGAATCGGACATACGGAACGAGGGCAGGTGGTCGATCACCCGGTCGTCCATTTTCAGCTTGCCGTCCTCGGCCAGCAGGTTCAGCGCCGTGGCGGTGAAGGCCTTGGTGTTGGAGGCGATGGCGAACAGCGTGTCGGCCTGCACCTGCTCGGGCTTGCCCAGCTCGCGCACGCCCCAGCCACGCTGCAGGATGACCTTGCCGTCCTTGACCACCGCCACCGCCACGCCCGGCACGTCGAACTGCTCACGTACCCGTTCCACGGTGGCATCGAGCTGCTGCAATTGCGCCGGCGTCACGGTTTCCTGTGCCAACGCGGCCTGTGCGGCCATCCCCATCGCGAGCACCAGCCCGCCGCCCAACCAGTTGTTCAATGTGTGTTCCCTCTGGATCGATACCCGCCCCGCACGGGCCGGCCTTGCCGCGATGGTAACGCGCGCACGCGCACGCTCGCCTTCCACCGCCCGCAGGAACGCCGCCATGGAACTTGCCGCCCGCACCACCGCCACCTTTGTTCCGTGCCTGCGCTACCGCGATGCGCCAGCCGCCATCGACTGGCTGTGCCACGCGTTCGGTTTCCAGCGCCATGCGGTGTACCGGGACGGTGACATCGTCCACCACGCGCAGCTGGTGTTCGGCAACGGCATGCTGATGCTCGGCTCGGTGCAGCCCGGCCCATGGGGTGCGAACATGGTCCAGCCCGATGAGGTGGGCGGCCGGGAAACCCAGAGCGTCTGCGTGATCGTCTCCGACGCCGATGCCCACTGCGTCCGCGCCCGGGCCGCCGGCGCGCAGATCGTCATCGCACTCGCCGACCAGGACTACGGCGGCCGCGGCTATGGCTGCCGCGATATCGAAGGCCATCTGTGGTGGTTCGGCAGCTACGATCCCTGGCAGGCGCCGACGGCTCCCTGACCCGGCACAATGGTGCTTCGCGTGGACACGTTGCGCATGGATGACCTGTTTTCCCGCGATGTCCGTTCGCCGTCCGGCTTCCATGTCGGCATCGGCGGCTGGACCTATGCCCCCTGGCGTGGCGGCGCGTTCTATCCGCCCGGGCTGGTGCAACGGCGCGAGCTGGAGTTCGCCAGCCGCCAGCTGACCAGTATCGAGATCAACAGCACCTACTACGGCGCGCAGAAACCGGCGATCTATGCCGCCTGGCGCGATGCCACGCCGGAAGGTTTCGTGTTCTCGGCCAAGCGCCCAAGCGCATCTTCACCGCACGCAAGCTGGCGTCTACCGGTGCGCAGGTCGAGGATTTCATCGATGGCATCAGCCATCTGGGTGCCCGGCTGGGGCCGCTGCTGTGGCAGTTCGAGGCCGGGCGTGCGCTGGAAGCGGACGACTTCGCCCGCTTCCTGGCGCTGCTGCCAACGCGGGTCAACGGGCGCCAGCAGCGGCATGCGCTGGAAGTGCGCGAGCGCAGCGTGTTCACCGCGCAACTGGTGGCGCTGGCCCGGCAGCACGGCATGGCACTGGTCTATACCGACTCGGCCACGCATCCCAACGCCGCCGACCTGTGCGGCGACTTCGTCTATGCGCGACTGATGGACAGTCGCGACGTACACGCAGCGGCTACCCGTTGCCGGAACTGGCCCAGTGGGCCGAACGCGCGCACCGCTGGCGACAGGGGGCCGCGCCTGCCGATCTGCCGTACCTGGTGCGGCCGGACACCGTCGCCAGCACCCCGCGCGAGGTGTTCATCTACTTCATCAGTGCCGCCAAGCACCGCAACCCGGCGGCGGCGCAGGCACTGTTGCGGCTTCTGGGCGAAAAGTGACGGAAGCGGCACAGCGACCGGACCAGGCATCGGCGACAATTCGCCCATGCCGATGAACGACACCCGCAAAGCCCTGCTGCAAATCCATTTCTGTGTGCTGTTGTGGGGCGTGACCGCCATCCTCGGCAAGCTGATCACCCTGCCCGCCCTGCCGCTGGTGTGGTGGCGGATGCTGCTGGTGGTGGCGATGCTGGCGCTGCTGCCGCGGGTCTGGCGCGGGCTGTCCAGCCTCAGCACACGGCTGGTACTCGGCTATGCCGGCATCGGCGCGCTGGTGGCGTTGCACTGGCTGACCTTCTACGGTGCGGTGAAGCTGGCCAACGCCTCGGTGGCGGCGACCTGCATCGCGCTGGCGCCGGTGTTCACCGCGATCATCGAACCATGGATCGCCCGGCGTCCGTTCCAGCTGCGCGAACTGGCGCTGGGTGTGGTGGTACTGCCGGGCGTGGCGCTGGTGGTCGGCGGCGTGCCCGATGGCATGCGCCTGGGCGTGGCGGTGGGCGCGCTGTCGGCGTTGCTGGTCGCCATCTTCGGCTCGTTCAACAAGCGCATGGTCGGCCACGCCGACCCGCTGACGGTGACCGCGCTGGAGCTGGGCGCCGGCACCCTGACTCTGACCCTGCTGGCGCCGCTGCTGCCGTTCCTGCTGCCGGCCCTGGCCAGCGATCTGTGGGTTCTGCCGGATCTGCACGATGGCCTGCTGCTGCTGGCCTGTCGGGGCTGTGCACGCTGCTGCCGTTCGCGCTGGCACTGGTCGCGCTGCGCCACCTGAGCGCCTACACGGTGCAGCTGGTAACCAACCTGGAGCCGGTGTACGCCATTGTGCTGGCGATGCTGTTCCTGGCCGAGCAGCATGAACTGTCAGCGCAGTTCTATCTGGGTGTGACGATCATCCTCGGTGGCGTGTTCCTGCATCCGCTGCTCAACCGCCTGCGGCCGGCCGCCACCGCCAGCTGAGCGCCACACACGGCAACGAGCTCGCTCCGTCCTGCCGGCAGGGCCGGCTCAGTCGGCCAGCACGACCCGGTCGCGGCCCTGGGCCTTGGCCTGGTAGAGCGCGGCATCGGCCCGGCGCAGGGTATCGGCCGGGGTTTCCCCGGCACGGTGCGCGGCCAGACCGATGCTGACCGACAACGGCAGCCCGATCGGCAACAGGCGCACGGCCTCGCGCAGGTAGTGGCATTGCAATTCGGCCTGGTGCAGCGGGGTCCCGGGCATCAGGATCACGAATTCCTCGCCACCGAAGCGGGCAGCCATGCCGCGTCCGGCAAACTGCGCGCGCAGCACATCGGCCAGCTCGGTCAGCACGCGGTCGCCCTCGCTGTGGCCGTGGATGTCGTTGACCCTCTTGAAGTGGTCGATATCGACGATGGCCACCGCCGGCGGCCCTTCGACGGCGCGTTCGATCGAGGCGGACATCGCCGCGGCCAGGGCGCGGCGGTTGGGCAGGCCGGTCAGCGGATCGGTGCGGGTCTGTTCGGACAGCTCCAGATTGGTCTGTTCCAGCTGCTGGTAGTACTCGGCCAGCCGTGCCTCGTACCACGCGTGCTCGCGATGGTGATGGTCGATCTCGCGGCGCAGCAGACGCATTTCCATCATCCGTCCCACCTGCCGCGACAGCGCGCGCAGGGCGCTGGCACGGTCCGCATCCAGCATGCCGGGCGCCGAATCGAACACACACAGGGTTCCCAGCGCATGGCCGTCACTGCTCAACAGGGGGGCACCGGCATAGAAGCGGATGTTCGGTTCCCCAACCACCGCCGGATTGCCGCAAAAGCGGGCATCCTGCCGCGCATCCGGAACCACGGTCAGCTGCCCCGGCTGGAGAATGGCATGGGCGCAGAACGCCTCGTCACGCGTGGTCTGCTCGCTCTCAAACCCCTGCAGCGCTTTGAACCATTGGCGGTCCTGATCGATCAGGGTCACCGCGCCCATCGCCGTCCCGCACAGTGTGCGGGCGATGGTCACCAGATCCTCGAACTCCTGCTCACGCGCGGTATCCAGGATGCGGTAGCGGTGCAGCGCCGCCAGACGTTCGGCTTCATTGGCGGGAAGCGCGGGTTTGATCATGCTCGGTTTCCGATCCGGCGGCTGGCATCAGGTGGGCATCTGGGATTCTAGCCACCGCACGCAGAGACGGCAGCGAGCCGGTCACACTTCACCAATCGGTCTGTTGCGGCAGCAGGCCGCGCAACTCCTGTTCGGTGAGATTGCGCCACTGTCCGGGCTTGAGTGCACCGAGCTTGATGTTGTCGATGCGCACGCGCCGCAGCTGGGTGACGCGGTAGCCGAACTCCGCGGCCATCAGCCGGATCTGCCGGTTCAGACCCTGCTCGAGAATGATGCGGAAGCCGAATTTGGCGATGCGCGAGGTGCGGCACGGCAGCGTCATCTCGTTGTGGATGCGCACACCACGGGCCATGCCGCGCAGGAACTGGTCGGTGACCGGCTTGTTGACGGCCACCAGGTATTCCTTCTGATGGCCGTTTTCTGCACGCAGGATCTTGTTGACGATGTCACCATTGCTGGTCATCAGGATCAGGCCTTCGGAATCCTTGTCCAGCCGGCCGATCGGGAAAATCCGCTGCTCGTGCCCGACGAAGTCGACGATGTTGCCGTTGACCTCGGTCTCGGTGGTGCAGGTGATGCCCACCGGCTTGTTCAGCGCGATATAGACATGGCGACGGCCAGTGCTCTTGTGAACGGCGCGGGTGCGCAGCGGCTGGCCATCGACCAGCACCTGATCGCCCTCGCCCACCACGGCGCCGGTGCCGGCAACGATGCCGTTGACGGTGACGCGGCGGGCGGCGAGCAGGCGATCGGCCTCACGGCGGGAACAGAAGCCGGTTTCGGCAATGTGCTTGTTGATTCGGATTGTCATCGGGCGATTATCCGCCATCGCCTGCTGTCCGAACAGCGCGCGGCCGGTTCAGGCGGTTTCCAGCTCCGAGCCCGCATCCACCACGCGATTGCGGCCCGCGCGCTTGGCCCGGTACATCGCGTTGTCGGCCCGCCGCATCAGCCCGGCCACATCCTCGTCCCGCGCCTGCAGCTGCGCCAGCCCGATGCTGACCGTCACCACCAGCCTTCATGCTGCAGATTCCGGGCGTTGTGCGTGATTTTCTCGCGCATCTGCTCCAGCCGCGGCGCAGCCACGCCGGCCGTTGTGCCCGGCAGCAGCACGAGGAACTCCTCGCCGCCCATGCGGATCACATCCATCTTGTTACGCACGCCTTGCGCCAGCGTCCTGGCGACCAGCACCAGCACCTCGTCGCCCACATCGTGGCCGTAGCGGTCATTGATCTGCTTGAACAGATCGATATCGAGAAAGCCGATCGACAGCGGCTGTGCACTGGCGCGCGCCTGCTGCATGTACTGCTCAAGCTGGCGCAAGCCGGCGCGACGGTTGGGCAGCCCGGTAAGCGCATCGGTATCGGCCAGATGCCGCATCTCGTCGCGCTGCTGGCGCAGACGGCCCAGGCCACGGTTGAGTGAATAGGCCGACACCATCAAAAACCAGGTGACCGACAGCTGGATGATTTCGACCCGGTACTGGACCAGCAGCCGGCTGCCGAACAGATCCGCCAGTTCGATCACCAGCAGCGGCAGCACCGCGGCCAGCCCCTCCAGCGCCCTGAAATTGCGCCGGTACAGCGACACGCCCCCCAGCAGGAAGGTCAGCGCGCAGATCAGCAGGAACAGATGGTCCAGGGCCGTTCCCACCCACGACAGCAGTGGCCACGGCATCGCCGGCGCGCCCAGCGCGAGCACGACCAGCACGGCCAGCAGGCCTTTCATCACCGGCCGCGAGCGCTGCAGCACCCGTGGCCCCCCGCACAGCCGCCACATGATCCAGCCCATCACCGCGACCCGCAGCGAGGACAGCGCGACCTGCCACCACGCTGCCGTGCGTCCCACCGGCAACCACGGCTCGGGGTAGCCGCTCAGCCCGCTCAGTACCGACTGCCAGACCACCAGCAGCACGCACACCAGCGCGTACAGCAGGAATTCGCGCCCAAGTGTGGTGAGAAAACCGATCAACGCCGACAACGCCAATGCCAACGCGATGGCGATGCAGGCGGTGCGGATCAGCAGGCGCACGGTATCGATCTGCTGCACCGGACTGGGGGCCCCCAGTCGTACCGTCGGAATCCAGCGGGCCTTGAGCGGCGGCTCCCAGGCGACCTGGATCGGCTCGCGGCTGCCGGCCTTGGGCACCACCACCATGCCGATACCGGCCCGGAACCGGGAATCGCGGGTGCGCGCGTCCTGCATGTGTCCGCAGACCTGGCGGTCACCGTGATGGATCATCACCTCGCCGGCGAACACGTTGAACACATCCACCGCCTGCGGCGCGCCGGACCAGCCGCCGGCGGGCGCCGGAATATCGATGCCATCGTTCAGCCGCGCCAGCGCCTCCGGCGAACAGGTCCGTATCGGCGCCTGTTGATCGGTGGCCGCGCCAACCAGCAGATAGTCACGGTCAAGCTGCAGCGGCCCAGCATTGCCTGCCCCGGACCAGACCACACCTACCAGTGCCAGCAGGAGCATGGCGACGATCATCGTTGCGCCACGTGTACCTGCCACCTTGCATCCTTCCACCATGCCATCCCCAACGCGCACTCCAATGCGCCGGCTCAGATTATCGCAAGAACCCGGCGCATCCATCACGTGAAGGCGTCGCGGCATCTGCCTCAGGTCCGGGAAGTCACTCTTGTACCCGACTTGTCAATTCACCCAGCACTACCCCGCCCCCCCCCCCGCCCGACCGCAGCTATTCCCGTCCCAATCCCCTGCCTCGTTCCCGCCAGCCGTGACCTCCATCCCGGTTCACCGCTAAAGTACTTGCCCTTTCTGCCGATAACGCCTGCCTACCTTGAGCAGTCGCGCACTCTGTCATGCATAGCATTACCGCCGTTTCGTCCGCTATCGACACCGAGAATCCGGCGCTGGTTGCCGCCTGGCAACGTGGACTGACCGAAGCCGGCCCTGCCGCGACGCAGGTGTTGGCCCAGCTTGCCGATACCGGCGCAGCCGAAATGGCGGTGCATTTCTATCAGGTGATGCTGGATGACAAGCGGGCCTCACGGCTGCTGTCACACGACCAGGTGCGTACGCGCCTGCAGCCGGCCATGCAGCGCTGGGTGCGGGACCTGCTGCTGGCCACGCCGGAACGGGTGGAATCGCTGATCGCCGCCCAGCGGGTGGTGGGCGATGTCCACGCCCGGGTCGGCATCCCCGTCGACCTGGTGACCCGCGGCATGCGGGTGCTGAAACAGCGGCTTTTCCAGCTGATCAGCGAGCAGGCCGGACACAGCGAACACGCGCACGCCGCCGTTGCCTGCCTTACCGCCTCGTTCGACATCGCACTGGAATGCATGACCCTGGCCTACTCCAATGCACGCGAACGCTCCTCGCGCACCGATGCGGCATACCGGCTGTTCTCGCTGGTGCAGAACGTGGGTACCGAGCGCGAACGCCAGCGCGCCCTGCTGCTGGACTGGGAAAACACCTTGCTTTATGCGTTGGCCAGCCAGAACGAGACACCGGAGTTCCAGTCGCTGGCCGGCTCCGAGTTCGGCCTGTGGCTGACCCACAAGGGCATTCCCAGCTTCGGTGAAAGCTCCGAAACCCAGCAGATCTGCGCGCTGATGGCCGCAGTGGACCAGACCCTGCATGACACCCTGGATACAAAGCGCGACCTCAAGGTGCGTTCGGCCCATCTGCAGGAAGTGCGGGCGCGCGTCGGCCAGATACGCAACCTGCTGGGGATGCTGTTCGAGCGTATCGGCGAACTGGACGCCGGTTGCGATGCCCTGACCAACCTGCTCAATCGCCGCTTCCTGCCGACCGTCCTGCGCCGGGAAATCGAGCTGGCGAACAAGAACAAGGCCGGCTTTGCGGTGTTGCTGCTGGATCTGGATCACTTCAAGAGCATCAACGACCAGCACGGCCATGAGGCCGGCGACCGCGCCCTGCAGCACATCGCCAGCATGCTCAGCCAGTTCACCCGTGGCAGCGACTACGTGTTCCGCTATGGCGGCGAGGAGTTCGTGGTGGTGCTGGTGGCGGTGGACGAGCGTCAGGCGCTGGTCATCGCCGATGGCCTGTGCCGGCGTATTTCCGATTCACCCGTGCTCCTGGCCGATGGCCAGCCATTGGCGATCACCACCAGCATCGGGGTCGCCCTGTATGACGGGCACCCGGATTACGAACGGGTCATGGCACGCGCCGATGCCGCGATGTACCAGGCCAAGAAACAGGGCCGCAACCGCATCGTGCTGGCCGACGACAGCCTGCCGGAAGCCCCGGACCGTGCATCGCTTCAGAACCGCTGACTTCTCGGCGCCGGCGCAGGCCGGTAGCCCATTACCTTCGCCGGCCGGGCCAACCAATGGCCGATGCCCGCACGCGTGCGGCCACGTAGCATGGGGTGGCGGATGTCCCCCCGCCCGCCCCTCGTCTGCCGGATGTCGTCCATGTCATTTGCCCGTACCGCCACCCGCTGGGCCGCCCTGCTGCTCCACGCCACCCTGCTGCTGCCCGGCGTGGCCAGCGCCAGAGAGCTCTCCGCCCCGGCGGCGCACGTGGACAGCGACGGTCCCTACATCTTCCGCAACGGGCGGCAACTGCAGGCGCGATGGATCTGCAATGACCGGGTGGTCGAGCGCACGCTCGCCCGCCGCGCCACTACCCCGGTTCCGTCGCAGTGCGGCTACCCGCGCCCGCTGACCGTACTGCAGCCACTGCCGGCTTCAGCCTCCTCGCTGCCGGCCGCGGCCCGCATCGTCGCCCTGTCCGATATCCATGGCCAGTACGGGCTGCTGGTGCAGCTGCTGCGCGCCAACAAGGTGATCGATGGCAAGGACCGCTGGGCGCTGGGCCGCGACACGCTGGTGATCGCTGGCGACGTGTTTGATCGTGGCCCGCAGGTCACCGAGGCGTTCTGGCTGCTGTACAGCCTGCAGCAGCAGGCGGCAAAGGCGGGCGGCGCGGTGCACTTCGTTCTCGGCAATCACGAGACGATGGTGCTCTACGACAACCTGAGCTACGTCAATCCCAAATATCTGCGCAGCGCGCAGCTGCTGGGCCAGAGCTACCCGCAGCTGTATGGCGCCGATTCGGTGATCGGCCAATGGCTGCGCACCCGCCCGGTGCTGCTGCGCATTGGCGATACCCTGTTCCTGCACGGTGGCATTTCGCCCGAGGCGATCCAGCTGGCGCTGGACCCGGCTGCCACCAATGCCGCCTACCGGGCTTCGCTCGGCCGTCCCCGGGCCGAGCTGAAAGCCGATCCCAAGCTTGCCCCGCTGTATGACGGCAAGACCAGCCCGATCTGGTACCGCGGCTATTTCGATGGCCAGCTGGACACTGCCGGCGTGCAACAGGTGCTGGAGCAGCTGGACCTGCGGCGGATCGTGGTCGGCCACACCTCGATGCCGCACGTGAGCAGCTTCCACGGTGATCGCATCATCGCCATCGACAGCAGCATCAAGAACGGTGAGAACGGCGAACTGCTGTTTATCGAGAACGGCAAGCTCAGCCGCGGCCTGCTCGACGGCTCGCGGGTGCCGCTGGCCGAAGGCCGCGGCAACTGAACGGCCAAGCCCGGCCGTCGTCCCGCCCTCAGGCTGCCCCTACAATGACGCCTTTGTGGCAGCCCGGCTGCCCGGCAATCGAAGTGGAAAGCGCGTGACCGAGAAAAAGCCCGAACACACCCCGCTGATGAAGCAGTTTTTCGCCGCCAAGTCCGACTACCCGGACCTGCTGCTGTTCTTCCGGATGGGCGATTTCTACGAGCTGTTCTACGACGATGCACGCAAGGCCGCGCGCCTGCTGGATATCACCCTGACCCAGCGTGGCAGCTCCGGCGGCGCGCCGATCCCGATGGCCGGCGTGCCGGTGCATTCCTTCGAAGGCTATCTGGCGCGGCTGGTGGCACTGGGCGAATCGGTGGCTATCTGCGAGCAGATCGGCGATCCGGCGCTGGCCAAGGGCCTGGTCGAACGCAAGGTGGTGCGCGTGGTCACGCCCGGCACCGTCACCGACGAGGCCTTGCTGGATGAGCGCCGCGACACCTTGCTGATGGCGATCTCGCGCAACAAGGCCGGCTACGGCCTGGCCTGGGCCGATCTGGCCGGTGGCCGCTTCCTGGTCAACGAAGTCGACAGCGACGACGCACTGGAAGCCGAATTGGCCCGCCTGGAACCGGCCGAGCTGCTGGTCCCCGACGAAGACGGCTGGCCGGAATTCCTGCGCCAGCGCAGCGGCGTGCGGCGGCGTGCGCCGTGGCTGTTCGATGCCGACAGCGGCCGCCGCCAGCTGTTGAATTTCTTCAAGCTGCATGATCTTTCCGGCTTCGGTATCGACGACAAACCGCGCGCGACCGCCGCCGCCGGCGCGTTGCTGGGCTATGTCGAGGAAACCCAGAAGCAGCGCCTGCCCCATCTGACCTCCATCGCGATGGAAAACGCCGGTGAGGCGATCGCGATGAACGCAGCCACCCGCCGCCATCTGGAACTGGACACGCGCGTGGACGGCGACACCCGCAACACCTTGCTCGGTGTACTCGACAGCACCGTCTCGCCGATGGGCGGGCGCCTGCTGCGGCGCTGGCTGCACCGTCCGCTGCGACTGCGCGAGGTGCTGCAGCAGCGTCACCACGCGGTCGCCACACTGATCGATCGCGGCGCCGACGCCGATCTGCGCGAGAGCTTCCGCGCGCTGGGTGATATCGAACGCATCCTCACCCGCATGGCGCTGCGCTCGGCACGCCCGCGCGATTTTTCCACGCTGCGTGACGGTCTGGCGCTGTTGCCGGCGATCGCCGCGCAACTGCAGCCGCTGGATTCGCCGCGCCTGCAACAGCTGCGCGCCGAACTGGGCTCCCATGATGAAAGCGCGCAGCTGCTGGCCCGCGCGATCGCCGAACAACCGCCGCTGAAGCTTGCCGACGGCGGCGTGATCGCCGAAGGCTTCGACGCCGAACTGGACGAGCTGCGCCGGCTCTCGACCAATGCCGACCAGTTCCTGATCGATCTGGAGCTGCGCGAGCGCGAAGCCAGCGGCATTGCCACGCTGAAGGTCGGCTACAACCGGGTACACGGCTACTACATCGAGATCAGCAAAGGCCAGGCCGACAAGGCGCCGGTGCACTACACCCGCCGGCAGACCCTGACCAATGCCGAGCGCTACATCACCGAAGAGTTGAAGAACTTCGAGGACAAGGTGCTGTCGGCCCGCGAACGTTCACTCAGCCGAGAGAAACTGCTGTACGAAGGCCTGCTCGACACCATTGCCGTGCATCTGGAGCCGCTCAAGCGCTGCGCCGGCGCCCTCGGCGAACTGGATGTCCTGGCCGGCTTCGCCGAACGTGCGCAGGCGCTGGACTGGTCACAGCCGCAGCTGCAGGAAGAACCGTGCCTGCGCATCGAACGCGGACGTCATCCGGTGGTGGAAGCCGTGCGCGAAGCGCCGTTCGAGCCCAATGATCTGGACCTGCATCCGGACCGCCGCATGCTGGTGATCACCGGCCCGAACATGGGCGGCAAGTCGACCTACATGCGGCAGAATGCGCTGATCGTGCTGCTGGCGCATATCGGCAGCTTCGTGCCGGCCAGCCGTGCGGTGATCGGCCCGATCGACCGCATCCTGACCCGCATTGGCGCCGGTGACGACCTGGCCAAGGGCCAATCCACCTTCATGGTGGAAATGGCCGAAACCAGCTACATCCTGCACCATGCCAGCGCCCACTCGCTGGTGTTGATGGACGAAATCGGACGTGGCACCTCGACCTATGACGGCTTGGCCCTGGCCGATGCGGTGGCCCGCCACCTGGCCTACCAGAACCGCTGCTACACCCTGTTTGCCACGCACTACTTCGAACTGACCGCGCTGGCCGACGAAAGCCACGAGGGGGGCGCCAGCGGCATCGCCAACGTGCACTTGGATGCGGTCGAGCATGGCGAGGCGCTGGTGTTCATGCACGCAGTGAAGGATGGCCCGGCCAACCGCAGCTTCGGCCT
>NZ_BAZI01000017.1 GCF_001310775.1 Stenotrophomonas pictorum JCM 9942 | reverse complement strand
TGACAACCCGACCAGTGCGATGCGGGTGATGCGGGTGATGCGGGTGATGCGGGTGATGCGGCGGCACTGTCCCCCACGCTCCCGCACGCCTCGCCATTCAGGCATGCTGCACTCCCGATCCCAAGCCCACACCGCCGATGACCCGCTACAAAGCCGCCGCCCTGCATTCCCTGCTCAGCCTGGCGCTGATCGGCCTGATCGCCGCCGTTGTCGTGCCGCTCTGGCACCCGTGGGGCATCTATCGTATTTCCGGGGTCCTACCGCTGTTGGCCATTCTGGCAGGCGTGCAGTTCGCAACGGGCCCACTGCTGACGCTCATCACCTACAAGCCAGGCAAAAAGACCCTGCGCCTTGACCTGGCCGTGATCGGAGTGCTGCAACTGGGCTTCCTCGGCGTCGGCTGTATACGCTGTGGCAATCGCGCCCGGTATTCGTGGTCGCCAGCGATATGCGCCTGGCCGTCGTCCTGGCCAATGAAGTGGAGGCGGTCGACCTGACGCGAGCCAGCCGCCCGGAATGGACGCACCTATCATCGCGTGGCCCGCAACTGGTCGGTCTGAAACCCGGCGCCCAGCGCACCGACCACACCTCCGTACTTGCCGCCTTCCTCGACACTGGCATGGACCGTGAACAGAAACCCGTTTGGTACGTGCCTTACGCCAAAATTGCACCACGCCTGAGCATCACGGCCACTCCAAGCACCACCAATGGCCAACCTGCCGACAGTTCCACCTCACCGAGATTCGTCAGCTTGCCTATCGTGGCTCGGCACGGCACAGGGCGCATGGTGCTGAATGCCGCCACCCATTTACCGCAAAAAGTGGTGACTTACTGAGATCCACCAAGCCCTTATTCGCCATGAAGTGCAGACTGCAGATCCCCCCCACAGCTCAATATCCGTGACGGCAACTTAACTAAGTGGTGTCGGGTACCTCGCGGCAAAGCCCCCCATCTTTTACTTCATGCCTGCAGCTTTCCGGCACGACCCCGATGACAGATTGCAGATGACCGAGCTTGCCTCACCCGGCGATCTGGCGCTGATCGTTTGATCACCCGCCGTTGTCTTGGGCCATTTTTGCAAGTCGGCGCATCTTGCATTCAGGGGAGCAGGAAGATCGTCATAGTCCTGCCCCATTTCGCTGCTAACCGCGGTCAGCCATGAATTCAAGTACCCCTTTGCCTCACTCATGCAGGCGTTGTTGGCAGCTTGATGGTGTAGTTACGGTATGCCGGCAGCGCAATGGCGGCCAGAATGGCAATGATCGCCACCACGATCATCAATTCGATCAACGTAAAGCCAGCACTCTTTCGAAACATGATCCAAACCCCCTGCAATCTGAATTCATCCCGCTCCGACATGAGCAAAAAAACTTGCGAGCAAAAATCGCGCCAATTGATCGTTCACGCAGTGTTTGGGCATGAAAAAAGGCGGGCCAAGCCCGCCTTTTTTCAACCATACAACTGACACTGACAAAGCAGACGTCGAATTACTTTTTGCCCGCATTCTTGATGCAGTTACCAGTAGCCAGGTCGCAGGTAACGGCACCCGTCTCGCCCGGATCAACGGCATCAATCGCACCGGAGGTGGTTGCCGTCGATGCCCACTTGGTCATGCCCGTGCAGCGCTTATTGGCAGGATCTGCAAGATCAGTGTAGGCAGTCGTGCCGTCACTGACAGCAACCAGCCAAGCATTGGTATAGGCCTTCGCCTCGCCCAAGCAGGCATTGTTAGCGGCTTTGATGGTGTAATTGCGGTAAGCCGGCAGCGCAATAGCAGCCAGAATGGCAATGATCGCAACCACGATCATCAGTTCGATCAGGGTAAAGCCCTGCTGCTTCTTCATGAGTACATCCCCTAGAGGTTGGATAGTGAACATGGTTGCAGGCACCACGCCTGCCCCGCATGGGGTTACAAAGCAGGTTGCGTGCCAATCATCTGAACACCCCCCTACTCCCCGCGACCATGATGGCAGCAACGCCGCAGATTGGAAGCCTTGTATGGGCGTTGTGCGAACCGCCCCGCAAAGTGACGCAAAACGTCATATTTTGACGACCAGGGCCGGACACCCACATGGACACACTGCAGTGCTGAGCGACGCCCAGCAGAACACCCGACAGCCGGCAATGCCGGTAAAGCCGGTAGCCCAGAAAGACAGTACCGAGCTCTACATTGGAAGGGAGAGGCCTAGTACCGCTGGGTGCCGGAACCGCACAGTGGTTGGGACGGAGGATGGCTGCTGACGTGACGGGCTTCGCCTATTTCGGCAGATGGGATGCCGGAGCCGGCCGATACGGATACCATGCGATGGTCGCCGGCCCGGGGAGGGCTGGCTGGGGAGCCTAAAGATATGTCCGTCACCCGTAGTGCCATCAAGAACGAGCCGGTCGCCCGCGGCACCAGCCAGCTGCAGCCGTTTGTCTGGGAGGGAACAGACAAGCGCGGCGTCAAGATGAAAGGCGAGCAGGACGCCAAGAACGTCAACCTGCTCCGCGCGGAGCTTCGCCGCCAGGGGATCAACCCCACCGTGGTCAAGCCGAAGCCCAAGCCACTGTTCGGCGCGGCAGGCAGCGCAATAAAGTCGAAAGACATCGCATTCTTCAGTCGTCAGATGGCGACAATGATGAAATCGGGTGTCCCTATCGTCAGCTCGCTGGAAATCATTGGTAGTGGCCACAAAAATCCGCGAATGGCCAAGCTGGTGGGCACGATCCGTGCGGATCTGGAGGGCGGATCTTCGCTGTATGAGGCTATCAGCAAGCATCCCGTACAGTTCGACGAGCTTTACCGCAATCTCGTGCGCGCGGGCGAAGGTGCAGGCGTACTGGAAACGGTACTTGAGACTATCTCCAGCTACCAAGAGAACTTGGAGGCCCTGAAGGGCAAGATCAAGAAGGCTCTGTTCTATCCGGCAATGGTCATTGCTGTCGCATTACTAGTCAGCGCTATCTTGCTAATTTTTGTGGTACCCCAATTTGAAGAGGTGTTCAGCAGCTTCGGCACTGAATTGCCGGTATTCACCCAGATGATTGTGGCGGCTTCTCGCTTCATGGTCAGCTGGTGGTGGCTAGTAGGCATGGTTGTCGTAGGTGCAATTACAGGCTTCCTATTTGCTTACAAACGATCACCGTCCATGCAACATGGAATGGATAGATTGACCCTCAAGGTGCCGGTGATCGGACAGATCCTGCACAACAGCGCGATCGCCCGTTTCGCCCGCACCACGGCGGTGACCTTTAGAGCCGGCGTACCACTGGTCGAGGCATTGGGCATTGTTGCCGGCGCCACCGGCAACAAAGTCTACGAAGAGGCCGTGCTACATATGCGCGATGACGTGGCTGTTGGCTATCCGGTGAACATGGCAATGAAACAAGTCGGCGTCTTCCCGCACATGGTCATTCAAATGACTGCCATCGGCGAAGAGGCTGGCGCACTGGACACGATGCTGTTCAAGGTGGCCGAGTATTTCGAGCAGGAAGTAAACAATGCGGTAGATGCATTGAGCAGCCTGCTTGAACCGATGATCATGATATTCATCGGCACCATAGTCGGCGGCATGGTCATCGGCATGTATCTGCCGATCTTCAAACTCGCCTCTGTTGTTGGATAACTGATTCATGGCATTTCTCGACCAGAACCCCGGCCTGGGCTACCCCCTCGCCGCCGGGCTGGGGCTGCTGGTCGGCAGCTTCCTCAATGTGGTGATCCTGCGCCTGCCCAAGCGCATGGAGTGGCAGTGGAAGCGCGATGCGCGCGAGATCCTGGACGAGCCGGACATCTACGAGCCGCCGCCGCCGGGGATCGTGGTGGAGCCCTCGCATTGCCCCAACTGCAAGCACAAGCTGAGCTGGTACGAGAACATCCCGCTGTTCAGCTGGTTGATCCAGCGCGGCAAGTGCCGCCATTGCCAGGCGCCGATCTCGATCCAGTACCCGATCGTGGAGCTGGTCACTGCACTGATGGTGCTGGCCAGCGTCTGGCAGTTCGGCTTCGGCTGGCAGGGCTTTGGCGCGATTGTGCTCAGCTGCTTCCTGGTGGCGCTGTCGGGCATCGACTTGCGCACCCAGCTATTGCCCGACCAACTGACCCTGCCGCTGATGTGGCTGGGCCTGATCGGCAGCATGGACAGCCTGTACATCCCGGCCAAGCCTGCCCTGATCGGCGCGGCGGTGGGCTACCTGTCGCTGTGGACGGTGTGGTGGCTGTTCAAGCAGATCACCGGCAAGGAAGGCATGGGCCACGGCGATTTCAAACTGCTGGCTGCGCTCGGCGCCTGGTGCGGATTGAAGGGCATCCTGCCGATCATCCTGCTGTCCTCGCTGGTGGGGGCGATTGTGGGCTCGATATGGCTGTACTCGCGCGGTCGCGACCGTGCCACGCCGATCCCGTTCGGCCCCTACCTCGCGATTGCCGGCTGGCTGGTCTTCATGTGGGGCGACCAGATGATTGACGGCTATATGCGCATTGCCGGCTTGGCCTGATCTTCTGTTTTTGTGGGTGAAGTGGGCGATGCGGGGGCCATCGTCTCTGTCTTTATCGAACAGAGGCGAATGGCCAGGGAAGCTCCCTGCCGGGCGTCGCCCGACACTGCGGAAGCTTCGCAGCCGAGGTCCCGCAGGCCTGTTGCTCGCCGCGGGTGAAGCCCCGTCGCCACGGGTAACGCCCTTTGTCGCGACTCACGTCGCTCCTACACTGTTAACGGTTCCGGGCGGGCACGCATATGAGCACCTTCATCGTTGGCCTGACCGGAGGCATCGCCTCGGGCAAGAGTGAAGTCAGTCGCCGCTTCGAGGCCCTTGGCATCACCGTGGCCGATGCCGACATCGCCGCGCGCGACGTCGTTGCCGTGGGCACTCCGGCGCTGGAGGGGATTGTCGAACGGTTTGGCCCCAAGGCACTTCAATCCGAAGGCAGCCTTGATCGCGCCTGGCTGCGCCGGCGCGTGTTCGCCGATCCCGTAGAGCGGCGGGCGCTTGAAGCCATCACTCACCCGGCGATACGCGCACGCTTGAAAGCCCTCTGTGAAGCGGCGCAAAGCCCTATGCGATTGCTGCAATCCCCTTGCTGACCGAGGCAGGTGGCCGCTCCGGCTATCCCTGGCTGGATCGCGTTCTGGTGATAGACACGCCCGAGGCCTGCCAGCTGTCGCGCTTGCGCCGTCGCGACAGCATCGACGAAGCGCTCGCGCAGCGCATGATCCAGGCCCAGGCCACCCGCGCACAGCGGCTGGCACTGGCCGATGACATCATCGTCAATGAGGGAACACCCGAACACCTGCAACCCCAGGTGGAACAGCTGGACCGCCTGTATCGGCAACTTGCGCAGCGCTAGGCGACTCGAGCATCCGATGCCGCTACCAGCCATCCTGCTGGCATGGCACTCGCACCGGCGCGGCCGCCCCAGCTGAAGCAGATACCGGAAGCCGCTCAGCCCGGCGTGAATGTCAGCGTTGCAATCACCCCGCGCACCTCACCCGGCCGGATCTGCACCTGCCATCCGTAAAGGGCGCACAGGCGACTGACGATGGACAGGCCGATACCACCGCCCTGCGAATGGCCGGCATGGGTACCACGATAGCCGCGCTGGAACAGGCTCGCCGCATCTTTCTCGCTCAGGCCCGGGCCGCTGTCGATGACCTCGACCGCATTGTCCAGGACGCGAATCAGCACTTGGCCTTCCTGCGAATACTTCACCGCATTGCCCACCAGATTGCCCAGCGCGACCGACAACGCGGATTCCGGTGCATCCACCACCAGTTCGCGATTGCCTTCGAGCTTGAGCTCCAGCGGCTTGCCTCCCAGCTGCGCACGATGGGATTCCAGCAACTGCTCACCCACCCGCGCCACGTTGCTGCAACCCTGCCCACGCTCGTTGCGCGAGAGCAGCAGCAGTGAGCCAATCAGATCGCTGCACTGCTGCTCGGCGCGCTGGATGCGCTGCAGACGCTGCAACACCTTCTCATCCAGTCCGGGCCGCGAAAGGAGCAGCTCGGTCGCGCCGCGGATCACTGCCAGCGGCGTACGCAGTTCATGGCTGACATCGGCATTGAACTCCCGGTCGCGCTGCACCACCTCGGTCAGGCGCGCCGAATAGTCGTCCAGCGCCTCGGCCAGCTGCCCCACTTCATCGTCCGGGAAACGCGGGGCGAGCGGCTCGGGATGCTGGTTCCCGCCACGATAGGCCCGCAGGCGCGCCGCAAGATCCGAGACCGGCCGCATCACCCGTGACGCCGACCACCAGCCCAGCACCCACGACAGCAGGCTGAAGACGATCACCGACAGGAACAGCGCGCGCTTGAGCTGTTGCTCGCCGCGTAACGCCTGGCCCATGTCATAGGCGATGAAGAACCAGGCATCGTCGGTCTTGCGCACCCCGACCTTGTAGGAGAACGGATTGCCCTCGGCATCCTGGCCACTGAAATTGTGGATGCCATCCTCAAGATGTTCCCACTCCGGATAGTCCCGGCGCAGGCCCTCCAGTTTGTCCGGCCGGAACAGGAACGCGCGCATCTGCTGGACCGGCGCCACCACATCGCGTCCACCACTCTGGATGTAGCTCTGCCAGGAGGCATCCAGGTTCCGGTTCATCACATCTTCGACCAGCTGGTTTTCCACCCGCATCCGCGCCCAGTTCGTGGCGAACGCGAACAGCGCGGTCAGGCAGAAGCCCAACAGCACGAACGAGACAATGATGCGACTGCGCAGACGACGGCGGTAGCGCCCCCGCTTGCGGACAGGCTCAGGCAATGCGTTTTCAGGCATCGGGAGCGGCGATGCGGTACCCGATGCCGTGACGGGTCTGGATCATCGGCACGTCAAACGGCTTGTCCACCACCGCGCGCAGGCCATGGATATGCACACGTAGCGAGTCCGAATCGGGCAACTCTTCGCCCCAGACGCGGGTTTCCAGTTCCTGCCGGGTCACTACCGCCGGCGAGGCTTCCATCAGCGCCTGCAGAATCTTCAGCGCGGTGGGATTGAGCTGCAGCAGCTTGCCCTGGCGACGCACTTCCAGAGTGTCGAGGTTGTACTCCAGCTCACCGACGTCCAGCACCCGCGTGTGCGTGCCCTTGCCACGACGCGAAAGCGCATTGAGCCGCACCTCCACCTCCTGCAACGCGAACGGCTTGATCAGGTAGTCGTCAGCGCCAGAGTCGAACCCGGCCAATTTGTTGTCCAACGAATCACGTGCGGTAAGCATCAGCACCGGCGTCTGCTTGCGGGCATCGTTGCGCAGCTTGCGGCAAACCTCGATGCCATCCATACCCGGCAGGTTGAGATCGAGCACGATCGCGTCGAAATCATGCACCACCGCCAGGTGCAGGCCGGTGACGCCATCGGCGGCGAAGTCCACCGTATGCCCGCGATCCTCGAGGTAATCCCCCAGGTTGGCGGCGATGTCGCTGTTGTCTTCGATTACAAGAATTCGCACGGTTAAATGCCCCTTTGGGGATCACAATGGGTTGTTCGACAGGAAGGCGCTGGCTTGGTTCAGTATCGAAGCGCTGACTGATACCACCTGATGACCCTCATTCATCGACCATCCAGTGCCGCAGTCTAACTCGCCCCTGGTACCTTGCCGCCACACCTCCGCACTGTACCCAGTCGCTGGCGCCACCAACAAGAACCTTCCTGTCACAAAAAACAAGGCCCTGACGAAAACCGCCAGGGCCTGAAGATTCCCGATCACCGGACCCACTGAGGAGGGCTGGGTACAGTGGCAACAGCGTAGGTGTGGGTGGATTAAAGCGTTGTTAAAACCATGCAAACAAATCGCAGCGCGTCGTCACCGCTTGAGCTGGGTCACGTAGTCGATCATCTGCCCGGCCACGTCCCGGCCGGACACGCTCTCGATGCCCTCCAGTCCCGGGGTCGAATTGACCTCCAGCACCAGCGGCCCCCGCGCGGAGCGGATCAGGTCCACACCCGCGATCCCCAGCCCGAGCGCGCGTGCCGAACGCACCGCGACCAGCTGCTCGGCCTTGCTGCTGGTCACCAGCTCACCAGTGCCGCCGGCATGAAGATTGGAGCGGAAGTCACCCTCCTGGGCCTGGCGACGCATGGTCGCCACCACGCGGTCGCCCACCACCAAACAGCGCAGGTCGGCGCCCTGGGCCTCGGCAATGAATTCCTGCACCAGGAAGTTGGCATACAGGCCGCGCAGGGCCTCGACCGTGCCCTTGGACGCGCTGAGCTTCTCGGTGAGGATCACCCCGCGGCCCTGGGTGCCCTCGCTGAGCTTCACCACATGCGGCGGCGGCCCAAGCATGGACAGCAGATCATCGGTGTCGTCGGGGTTGTCGCCAAACACCGTCACCGGCATGTCGATGCCCTTGGCCGCCAGCAGCTGGTGGGCCCGCAACTTGTCGCGGGCACGCAGGATCGCGTCGGAAGGATTGGGGGTGCGCGTGCCCATCATCTCGAACTGGCGCAGCACCGCGGTGCCATAACGGGTGATGGACGCGCCGATGCGCGGGATCACCGCATCGAAGCCGGTCAGCGGCTTGCCCTTGTAATGCATGCTGAAACCGCCTGCGGTGATGCGCATGTAGCAGCGCAGCGGATCGAGAATCCGCACCGTGTGCCCACGTGTGCGCGCCGCCTCGACCAGACGCCGGGTGGAATAGAGCTTGCTGTTGCGGGAGAGGATGGCGAGTTTCATCGCGGCGATGCAGGGGAAAGGCGCGCAGCATAACGCGCGACTGCATGCCCGGATGAAGCCGGACACAGGTCTTCAACCCGTTGTGCGCAAGGCCGCGATGACAAACAGAAGATCGAACAGAAAGGCCGGCGCCGGTGGCGCCTTGTGCCAGGAACGGCTGCGCGAGGCGCAGTGGAGCGGGTGAAGGGAATCGAACCCTCGTCGTAAGCTTGGGAAGCTTCTGCTCTACCATTGAGCTACACCCGCATCAGGCGGCAAGTCTATGCGCGGCGCCCCCCCAGTGCAACGGGCAACTGCCCTGGATGAGAGGTTCCGGACAACAGGAAGGCGGTGCCGCCACAGCGGCACCGCCTTCAGTTCATGACCCGGTTGGATCAGAAGCTGCCGCTGAAGCTGGCAAACAGGGTCACATCACGCGCGGACTTCTGCGCGGTGGTGGTGCTCAGGCCAATGTTGCTGTTCAGACCCCACAGGTTCATGCGCGCGCCCATCACCGCGGTGGCGTAGTTGCGGTCGAACGCCAGCCCCGGCACCTTGTAGACGCCCACATCGGTCATGGTCTGCAGCCAGGCACCGGCCTGCGCGGCGTCTTCGAACTCGTGGTCCCAGGTGAGCTGTGCGTACGGCTGCACGGCACCGCCCTCAAACCGTGCCTGCCAGCCGAGACGGCCCACGGTCGAATCGGCATCCTGGTCCTCGTAGCCGAGCGCGGTGGCGCTGGCATTGCTCTCGGTGTAGCCGTCCAGCTTCACCTGCTGCCAGACCACGCCGGCCACCGGACCGTGGCGGAAGCCGCCTTCCTGGCCGAACTCGTAGCCGGCGTTGAGCGCGGCGGTCAGGTTGCTGCCGTCCGGCGAGCCGGTGTGCTTGCGCGTCACCGGCCCCAGCTGCACGTTGCGGGTCACGTCATAGCCCAGCCAGCTGTAGCTGACCTGGCCATTGACCCACGCCCGTTCGCCATACCAGCCGGCGAACAGGCCCAGCGAGGTGTCGGTCTGGGTAAAGTCGCCGTTGCTGTTGCCGAAATCGGCATCCATGCGGCCGTAGCCGGCAAAGCCACCGACGACCACGCCATCGCGCGCCCAGTCGATACCGAACAGGCCCGCCGGCGCCATGCCGTCGTACAGATCGGCATGGTCGTAACGCTGCATATCACCGCGCACGCCACCCCACCAGCCCATGCCGTCCACGGGACGGGCGCCGAGGTGGCCACTGACCTGGTCGGCGCGTGCACGGCCGACGGTCTGCGCCGAATGGCTCAGGACCTGCTGGAAGCGCGGCGCCTCCAGCAGCGAGATGGCGTACTGGCCCAGCATCGCGTGGGTCGCCGTACTCGGATGCACGCCATCGGCGAACACGTAGGTGTTGGCGGCGTTCGGCGCAACCGAGGTCGGCGGCGTGCAGGTCAGCGAGGAGGCACCGAGGCAGGCCGGCTGGGTCGCATTGACGAAGCCGTAGCTGCGATAGTCGGCAACGATTTCCTGCAGCAGGTGGAACGTATCGACCGGGATCACCTGCAGGCCGGCCTGCTTGAGACCGCCGAACAGCGCATCGTTGTAGCTCTTGGCCAGCGCGGTGCCTTGCGCCATCGCCAGCGGCCCGCCGGCGACCGAGGCCGGGGTCAGGCCGATATCAGGCAGGTTCGGCACAATCACGTACTGGGCGCCCGCGCCTTTCAGGGAACCGACGATACCGATCTGGTCTGTCACCGCCGCACCGATGATCGCCGCGGCCTGGGCCGGTGCCTTCTGCACCGCGAACAGGTCGTTGGCCCCGCCCCATACGGTATACAGCGCATTGGCATCGGCCTCGCCCCCATTGGCGGCGAGGTAGGCGGCGGTCTGTGCCTTCATCGACGGCACCTTCGGCAGCAGCGGATTGAGCGGGTTGTCCACATCCACGCCGACCCGCGCGCCACCGGCGGCGTAGTTGTCACCGGTCTGGCCGTTGCCGTTGGCCGAGGCGTTGGTGCCGTAATGATCGGCCAGATGTTCCGCCCAGACCCAGCCCGGGTTGGTGGTGAAACGACCGACCAGGCTCGCATTGGGATCGGCCTTGACCAGGATCGGGCGGAAATAGCCGCTGTCGGTCAGGCTGTCGCCGAAGAACACCGTCTTGGAATACGGCGACTGCGCCATTGCGGGCACGGCAGCCAGCGCGATGGCCAGCGCCATGGCCGAACGCAGCGGACGGAAGAAATGGGACATGAGGAACTCCTGGTGTGAAAGAACGGGCGGCGTACGCCCCCGCACGGTGTTAGTTTTTCATTCAACCGTAAGAGGCACACGCTGCGCTGCCGCATGCGGCTGGGCATTTGTCCGCGCACTGGCGAAAATGGCCGCATGAACATCCAGCTCAACGGCGAACCCCGCCAGATCCATGCTCCCCTGACCGTCACCGGACTGCTCAGCGCCGAAGGCCTGGCCGAGCGTCGCGTCGCCGTGGAGATCAACGGCGAGATCATCCCGCGCAGCCAGCACCCCACCCGCCTGCTGCACGAAGCGGACCGGGTCGAGATCGTGCACGCGCTCGGTGGCGGCTGAGCGCGCATCGGCGCTGGATTGCCACCGGCCGCACGGCAAGCGCAGGCACGATGGGTGATAATTCGGCAATGAATGCACCTGTCCCCACCGATTCGCTGGTCATCGCCGGCAAGACCTATTCTTCCCGGCTGCTGACCGGCACCGGCAAGTTCAAGGATCTGGAAGAAACCCGCCTGGCCACCGAGGCCGCTGGCGCCCAGATCGTCACCGTAGCCATCCGTCGTACCAACATCGGCCAGATCCCGGGCGAGCCCAACCTGCTCGACGTGCTGCCGCCGGAGCGATTCACCATCCTTCCCAACACCGCCGGCTGCTACACCGCCGAGGACGCGGTGCGCACCTGCCGGCTGGCACGCGAGCTGCTCGACGGCCACAACCTGACCAAGCTCGAGGTGCTGGGCGACCAGAAGACCCTGTACCCGGACGTGATCCAGACGCTCAAGGCCGCCGAGCTGCTGGTCAAGGACGGCTTCGACGTGATGGTCTACACCTCCGATGACCCGATCCTGGCCAAGCGCCTGGAAGAGATCGGCTGCGCCGCGGTGATGCCGCTGGCCGCGCCGATCGGCTCCGGGCTGGGTATCCAGAACAAGTACAACCTGATCGAGATCATCGAAAACGCCAAGGTGCCGATCATTGTCGATGCCGGCGTCGGCACCGCCTCGGACGCGGCCATCGCGATGGAGCTGGGCTGCGACGGCGTGCTGATGAACACCGCCATCGCCGGTGCCCGCAACCCGGTGCTGATGGCCGGCGCGATGCGCAAGGCCGTGGAAGCCGGCCGCGAGGCGTTCCTGGCCGGGCGCATCCCGCGCAAGCGCTACGCCAGCGCCTCCTCGCCACTGGAAGGGGTGATCGGCTGATGACCAATCCTTTTGAAAGCGCCGGCTCCAAGGCCCCGCCCAAGCCCTTCACCGTCGAGGAAGGCCATCGCGCCGTACGCAGCTTCGTGCTGCGCCAGGGCCGTTTCACCCCCGCCCAGCAGCGCGCGTTCGACGATGCGTGGCCGCACTTCGGCATCGACTACAGTGGCCAACCGCGTGATCTGAACGCGCTGTTCGGGCGCGACGCGCCGAAGGTGATGGAGATCGGCACCGGCAATGGCGCCGCGCTGCGCTTTGCCGCCGGCTTTGACACCAGCCGCGACTACATCGGCCTGGAAGTGCACGCGCCGGGCGTCGGCCGCCTGCTCAACGACCTGGTGGCCGACAAGGCGACCAACGCCAAGGTCTACCACCACGACGCGGTGGAAGTGCTCAACCACGAGATCGCCGACGGCGCGCTGGATGAAGTGCGCATCTACTTCCCCGATCCGTGGCACAAGAAACGCCACAACAAGCGCCGTCTGGTGCAGCCGGAGTTCGCCCAGCTGCTGGTGCGCAAGCTGCGCAGCGGCGGCCGCCTGCACCTGGCCACCGACTGGGAGCCCTACGCCGAACACATGTGGGACGTGCTCGATGCCACCGCCGGGCTGGTCAACCGGGCCGGCCCGCGCGGCCATGTGCCGCGGCCGGACTGGCGCCCGCAGACCCACTTCGAGACCCGCGGCCAGAAACTCGGCCATGGCGTCTGGGACCTGCTGTACGACAAGGTCTGACGCAGACACCGACAGGAACGCCCTCACCCCATGGATACCGCGCTCACGCTGACCACCGACATGAAGCTCGTCCTCGGGCTGGTCGGTTTCACGATGGCGATGTTCCTGTTCGAACGCATCCGCGCCGATGTGGTGGCGCTGGTGGTCATGGTGGTGCTGGGCGTCACCGGGCTGATCGCGCCGGAGGAGATCTTCGGCGGTTTCTCCGGCAACGCGGTGATGAGCATCATCGCCACCACCATCCTCGGCGCCGGACTGGACCGTACCGGCGCGCTGAACCGGCTGGCCGGCTGGCTGCTGCGGCGCTCGCACGGGCTGGAGCAGCGGCTGCTGCTATTGACCAGCGCCACCGCCGGCCTGAATTCCTCGTTCATGCAGAACCCCTCGGTGATGGCGCTGTACCTGCCGGTCGCCTCGCGGCTGGCCTCGCGCACCGGACTGACGCTGCAACGGCTGCTGCTGCCGATCTCCGCGGCGATCGTGATGGGCGGCGCGCTGACCATGGTCGGCAACTCGCCGCTGATCCTGCTCAACGACCTGCTGATTTCGGCCAACAACAACCTGCCCTCCGGCAGCGCCACGATCGAGCCGCTGCGCATGTTCGCGCCGCTGCCCATTGGCATCGCGCTGCTGGTCGCCTCGCTGCTGTACTTCCGTTTTTACGGCGACCGCAAACTCGCCCAGGACGAGAACGACGCCAACGGCGGCCAGACCCCGGCCCGCACCGAGAGCTACTTTGCCAAGGCCTACGGCATCGAAGGCGACGTGTTCGAGCTGCTGGTCACCGCCGAAAGCCCGCTGGTGGGCATGACCGTGGGCGAAGCGGAGAACCTGTTCGACGCCCCGTTGCTGCTGGCCCTGAAAACCGGTGATGACACCCGCCTGGCACCGCCGGCGGACATGCGCCTCTGGGTTGGCAGCGTGATCGGGGCGATGGGCCCCAAGCAGCAGGTGGCCGACTTCGCCCAGAACCAGTTCCTGCGCATGTCCTCGCGGCTGCGCAACCTGGGCGACCTGTTCAATCCGGCCCGCGCCGGCATCTCCGAGGCGGTCATCCCCTCGACCTCCAAGCTGATCGGCAAGACCGCCGGCGAGCTGCGCCTGCGCAAGGAGCGCGGCATCAGCCTGCTGGCGATCAACCGCGACAAGCAGGTGATCCGCGAGGACGTGCGCAACGTGGCGCTGCGCAACGGCGACATGCTGGTATTCCACAGCATCTGGCAGGACCTGGCCGCCGCGGCGGAAAGCCGCGACTTCGTCGTGGTCACCGACTATCCCAAGGGTGAGCAGCGCCCGCACAAGTTCAAGATCGCCATGGCGATCTTCGCCCTGACCATCATCATCGCGCTGACTTCCAAGCTGCCGGTCGCACTGACCCTGCTGACCGGCGTGGCCGGCATGCTGCTGACCGGCGTGCTGCGCATGGAGGAGGCCTACGCCTCGATCAACTGGAAAACCATCTTCATGATGGCCGGGCTGATCCCGCTGGGCTGGGCGATGGACAGCAGTGGCGCGGCGGCCTGGATCGCCGGCCACACCATCGACAAGCTGCCGCAGGGCATTCCCATCTGGGCGCTGGAGCTGGCGCTGGCCGTGCTCACCACCGCGTTCTCGCTGGTGATAAGCCATGTCGGCGCCACCATCGTGATGGTGCCCATCGCGGTGAATCTGGCGCTGGCGGTAGGCGGCAATCCCACCGCGTTCGCGCTGATCGTGGCGCTGTCGGCCTCCAACAACCTCATGACCGCCTCCAACCCGGTCATCTCGATGATCACCGGGCCGGCCAAGTATCTGCCACGCGAGCTGTGGCGCGTGGGCGCGCCGCTGTCGGCGATCTACACGCTGGTGGTGGTACTGATGATCAACCTGATGTTCTGAGTGCAGTGCACGCCCCTGAGGCCTGCGCTGTTCCCCCGGCTCACGCTGAGCCGTGTTGTGCCGACCAGGAGTGCCCGCATGTCTTCAGTCCGTCCGCTGTCCCTGTTGCTCGCCCTGTCGCTGCTGCCACTGGCGGCATCGGCCCAGGACAACGACATCCGCCAGCCGCCCGCGCCGCACTGCATGGATGCACGCAAGGTGGACGATGTGCAGGTCATCGATACCGCCACACTGGCGCTGCGGCTCACCGATGGCGGCCGCTACCGGATGTCACTGCAGGAAGATTGCCCCGGCGTCGGCACCGAGCCGGTGAACCTGCTCGCCCGGGGCGGCTGGTTCTGCGGGAACCCGGATGAAGCCATCCGTACCGCCACCGCCAGCTGCGCGGTCACCGCGGTCGAGCCGCAGGACAGCCGCCAGTACGCCGAGCTGCTACGCAGCCGCGCCAGCACGCTGGTCAACAGCCTGCCCTCGGTCGCCGTCACCGGGACCACGCACCGTGGCTTTGCCGGCAGCCCCGATTACTGTGTCGGTATCCGCGACCTGCGCTCCTGGCGCGAAGACCCGCAGGGCGTGGTGGTGGAAGTCTCACCGCGCCGCTCCGGCGGGCACCGTTACTACCGGCTGGAACTGGGCAGCTCCTGCGGTGACCTCAGCAATGCCGACACCCTGACCCTGCTCTCCGGCGTCGGCCTGGCCCAGGTCTGCGGCCACCCGGGCGATCGCCTGCGCCTGTCGCGTGCGCAGCCCACGCCGGTCGGCGACTTCATCGAACCGGATGCCATCCCGCGGCCGCAGATGCAGTCGAAGATCGCCTCGACCTTCTTCGGCTGTCCGATCGCGCGCGTCTACCCGCTGCCGGCCAGTTCCTGAGCCCGTCCGGGTCTCAGCCGGCCAGATAGACCTTGCCATCGGCGATACGCAGCGGCACCGCCCGCAGGGTGTCGCCGCGGCACGGCCCGGCCACGCATTCGCCGTTGACCGTCTCGAAGCTGGCACCGTGCACCGCGCACACCAGATGCCCGTCCCGGCTCTTGAGGAACTGGCCCGGTGCCCAGTCCAGCGCACGGCCGGCATGCGGGCAGACGTTCAGCCAGGCCCGCACCTGCTGCCCGTCGCGGTACAGCACCAGCGGTTCGGCATCGCCATCGATCACCGCCGCCACCGCGTGGAAGCCCTGGTCGGGCAAGGCCTCGAGCACGGCCAGCGCGGTCGGGACGGGAGTGGACACAGTCATGGGAGGCACCGCTACAGACAGGGGCCCGAGATTGTCGCATGCGCCCTCACCGGCCTTGCCGGAAGCTGAGCCGGTTACCGTTTCCGGAGAGACGCCCGTTCCGATTTAACGACAAATTCACGCTTGCGCGCCATCCGTCACAGATACTGCGGTCAGCGCCACTGTCATCCTCATTTCATGCATATCCGCTATATCCCGTTCGCCAAATTCCGCAACCTGTTCGCGCCGCGCAAACCACGCAATCCGCTGGTGCGGGTGGCCCTGGGCCTGCTCGGTCTGGCGATCCTGGCGGTACTGATCGTCGGCGGCCTGTTTGTCGGCGCGGCGATGATCCTGGTGGGCATCGGCTGGAAACTGCTGGCCTCACGCAAGGCGCGGCCCCTGCGCGAATCCGACCCCACGGTGGTCGATGCCGAGTACCGGGTGGTGCGCAAGGCCGCGCTGCCGCACGCGCGCTGAGCCGATCGCGCCCACCGATCTCCGCTAGACTTCCGCGTCGTTTCACCCGGACGCGAACCATGACCGATCTGATCCCCGCCCTGCCCCAGCCCCGCATCCCGGTGGCCGGCGGCGGTACGTTCCCCGTACATCGCATCTACTGCGTGGGCCGCAACTTTGCCGACCACGCGCGCGAGATGGGCGCCACCCCGCCCCCGGCCAGCGAACGCGGCCAGCCGATGTTCTTCATGAAGCCGGCCGACGCCATTGTTGTCGGCCAGGCACCGGTGCCGTATCCCCCGGCCACGGCCGATCTGCACCATGAGGTCGAACTGGTCGTCGCGCTCGGCAAGGATGCGCCGGCCGGCGTGCTGCCGGTGGCCGACGCGATGGATCTGGTGCTGGCCTACGGCGTGGGCCTGGACCTGACCCGCCGCGATCTGCAGGCCGCGGCCAAGGCCAAGGGCGGGCCCTGGGACATCGCCAAGGGCTTTGATCATTCCGCCCCGGTCAGCACGCTGGTGCCGGCCGCGCAGGTGGGCGAGCTGGCGTCGCTGGAGCTGTCGCTGGAGATCAACGGCCAACTGCGACAGAAATCCACGCTGGACCAGATGATCTGGAACGTGGCCGAGATCCTGCACGAGCTGTCCAAGCTCTATGCCCTGCGGGCCGGCGATCTGGTCTTCATGGGCACTCCGGCCGGCGTGGCCGCCCTGCAGCGCGGCGACAGCTTCAGCGCGCGGCTGGGGGATATCGCCCGCCGCGACGGCGTCGTCGTCTGATCACCGCCGCTGGAGTACGCTGCCAGCGGCGCCCACCTGGGAACGGAAAGAAAGGAGAAATACATGGGAATGATCAGTGAGTTCAAGGAATTCGCCATGCGCGGCAACGTCATCGACCTGGCGGTCGGTGTGGTTATCGGCGCGGCATTCGGCAAGATCGTCACCTCGCTGGTGGACAAGGTGATCATGCCGCCGATCGGCTGGTTGATCGGCCGCGTGGACTTTTCCAACCTGGCCTGGGAACTCTCGCCGGCCAAGCTCGGCGCCGACGGCAAGGAGATCCCGGCCGTGGTGATCGGCTATGGCGATTTCATCAACACGGTCATCCAGTTCGTGATCGTCGCCTTCGCCATTTTCATGCTGATCAAGGTGCTCAACCGCCTCTCGCGCAAGAAGGCCGAAGCGCCGGCCGCACCGCCCGAGCCGAGCGAGGAAGTGCTGTTGCTGCGCCAGATCCGCGACAGCCTCCACAAGGCATAACCGCGCCGGCGGTCGCCCGGCGGTGACCTCCAGCACAGGAGCACACCAGCCGCGGGCGCTATGCTCGCGGCTTTCCTGTTTCCGGAGCCTCACCGATGCGTCGACTCGCTTTCGCCATTGCCGCCGTGCTTGCCTGTGCCCCGGCACTGGCCGCGCCGACCCGCATTCCGC